>USIX01000038.1 GCA_900554895.1 uncultured Megamonas sp.
GCATTGGCACTCTGAAATCCGAACTGTCCTCCTGCCATACCATTCTGATAGATCATGTTCTTGTTTTGTACGCATCGCCGTATCCGCCGTTATATAATTATATTTTGCCATCTGGTCAAGGACTTCACTGCGTCGTTCCAGTGCGGCACTTAAATTGTTGAGCGGCGAATAGTAGTTCGGACTGCGCGGAATACCGGCAAGCATAGCACACTCCGATAAACTGAGCTGGCTTACATCCTTGCCGAAATAAGTCTGTGCAGCCGCCTGTACCCCGTAGGCACCTCTGCCGAAATAAATCTGATTGAGGTACATTTCCAGAATTTCATCTTTCGTGTACTGTTGTTCCAGACGAATAGCGATGAATACTTCCTGTATTTTACGCGTTATCGTCCGTTCCTGCGACAAAAAAGCATTTTTAGCCAGCTGTTGCGTAATCGTGCTGCCGCCTTCCGCTACTTCGCCGCTGACAATATTGGAATACAGCGCACGCATGATGCCGCGCGGGTCGATACCGCTGTGTTCATAAAACCGGTTGTCTTCAACGGCAATAAATGCGTTTTGCAGATTTTTCGGTATTTTGTCCAATGTAACGAGTGTGCGGTTTTCCGTAGCATGAATATTTGTTATGAGATTACCGTTTATGTCCAAAATTTGCGAAGAGGCTGGAGGATGTATATCTGAAACATCTTTATCTCCACTGATACCAATAGCCACCAGTCCGCAACCTACGCCTAATATACCTACAACTATCAAAGCCATTATGAATAAAATGATTTTTTTCCAGTTGTAGGCATTCTTTTTTTTCGGCTGATTAGCGGAATTAGTATGCTGTTTGCCATTATGCGGCTGTTTGTCCATATAATCCACCTCAAAATCGTTGTAATACTACTATTTTAACACAAATAGCGGTATTTTGGCATTGCTATTTTAATTTTACGGCCGTTACGCCGCTGCCGCCTTCGTCCATATCACCCAAAGTAAAACTTAAAACATTGCGGTGATTTCTTAAATATTCCTGAATGCCCTTTCTGAGTGCACCTGTCCCCTTACCGTGGATAATCAAAATACGCGACAGTCCGGCGATAACGGCATCATCTAAATATTTGCTGACAACATCGATAGCTTCATCTACCATTAAGCCGCGAATATCAATTTCCGGACTTATTTGACTAACTTTGGCAATCATGTTGAAACCGCCTGCTTTTTTGCTGGATGGTTCCTTGACTTTTACGACATGGGAGACAAACGAACAATCTTTAGCTTTTACATTCATTTTCAGGCTGCCGAGCTGCACTGTCAAATTCTTGCTGTGTATATCGGTAACCGTTCCTTTTTGACGTAGTTTATTTACGTAAACAATATCGCCGACGGCAATCGTCTTTATATCGACCGCTTCACCCGGTTTATTCGGGTCATCACCCGGCTGATTTACCTTATCCAGACGACTGGTCAGTTTATGACGTGCTGCGTCGATTACTTCTTGACGCTTTTTGCTGCCGAAGTCATTGAACTGTGCTTTTAATTCTTTAATGATTTCTTCCGATTCGCGGCGTGTACGGCGCAGAAGCGTTGCACACTGTTCTTTTGTGCGGCGCAATGTCTGTTCTTTTTTGCGCGCCATTTCCTGTTTCATATCGGCAAGCTGTTTTTCCAATTTTTCAATGCGCTGCTGCCGTTCGGCAATATCGGCGTTCTTTTGTTCATATAGAAGTTTTTCGCTTTCCAGTGTATTAAGCACGTTTTCAAACTGTGCATGGTCAGCCTTGATAAGCTGCTGGGCACGAATGATAATTGTATCGGACAGTCCGAGACGGCGACTGATGGAAAAGGCATTGCTGGCACCGGGTATGCCTATCAGCAGACGGTACGTAGGGCGCAGCGTTTTCACGTCAAATTCGACGCTGGCGTTTTCAATTCCTTCCGTTGCATAGGCAAATGTTTTCAATTCGTTATAATGTGTCGTTGCCATAACGGTTGCACCGATTTGCATTAAACGTTCCAAAATTGCCATAGCAAGTGCCGCACCCTCTTCCGGGTCCGTACCGGAACCAACTTCGTCAATCAGCAGTAAATCTTCACGTTCAATATTGTTTAAAATAGAAACAATATTTGTCATGTGTGCCGAAAAAGTACTGAGACTCTGTTCAATGCTTTGTTCATCGCCGATATCGGCATAAACATTCTGATAAACGGAAATTTCCGAGCCGGACTGCACCGGAATGAAGCATCCTGCCTGCGTCATCAGTACAAGCAGACCAAGCGTCTTCATACTGACCGTTTTACCGCCCGTATTCGGACCGGTGATTAAAAGTGTGCGGTAGCCGTCGCCGATTTTAATATCAATCGGCACGACTTTATCCTTATCAAGCAGCGGATGGCGGGCTTTAAATATTTTTATAATACCTTCATTATTGATTTCCGGTTTAGTTGCGTGCATTTTGCGCGCCAGTTTTGCTTTGGCAAAAGCAAAATCAAGCTGTGCCATGATTTCGCAGTTCGCCAGCAGGATATCCGCCTGTTTGCCGATTTTTCCCGAAATAACCATTAAAATACGTTCGATTTCCCGTTTTTCATCAATAGCCAGCTGTTTTATATCGTTATTTAAATCAACGACAGCCATCGGCTCAATAAAAAGTGTCGAACCGCTGGAGGATTGGTCATGAACCACTCCGGCAAAATGCTGGCGGTATTCCTGTTTTATCGGAATTACATAACGGTCATCACGGATAGTTACGATGTTGTCTTGAAAATATTTCTGGTAATCAGGATTTTTTAAAATACTGTCAATACTGGATTTTATGCGACGCTGCGAGGATTTTATCTCACGGCGGATACGCATGAGTTCGACACTGGCACTGTCACGCATGGAACCATGTTCATCAACAATATTGTCGATTTCCCGCTCCAACTGTCCCAGAATTTCAATAGATTGCGCCCACTGCTTGAATTGCGGGCTGTCCATTTCTATTTCCTTAAAGAATTTTTTCAAATTGCGCATAGCATACATGGTATTTAAAATATCCAGCAAGGAATTTACTTCAATGACGATACCGAGTTTTGTTTTTTTTAGCAGTGCACGAATATCATGTATGCCGCCAAACGGCGGTTCGGCACTGACTAAAATATTACAGGCTTCTTCCGTCTGACTTATTCTTTCATTAACTTCATCAAAATCATTGCTTGGAAGAAGTCTTTCCGCCAGTTCCTTGCCCATGGCACAGCTTGCCATGTCTTTAAGCATAGCAATGATTTTGGGATATTCCAAAGTTTTAAAAACAGATTGATTCATTTATTTCCTTTCTTATTGTTCCTTTTTATTATTCCACACCGCGGAAATAATGACCGCGTGTTATATTCGTTTCGTACTTAGCAATATTTTCCGGCATTAATGCAACGTGGTTTTTGCCTTCAATAAGTACTTCTTTATACAGCTTCGTGAATTTTGCCAACTCTTTATTTGTCATATATCGGCCGTCAATACGGACTCTTTCTATTCTGCTTACGGTAAATTCGGGCAGATGTGCCAGCATATTGAGTTCCTTGCCGTTTAAAAGATGCATATGGCAGAACTGGTCGGTAACAATCGGGAATTTTTCATTTTTACGGTCGCAGAGCCAGTATTTATTTTTTTCACACGGTTTCGTACAGCTGCCTTTATCAAGGTTGCCCATAAAACTTCCCAGTACGCAGTATTCGGAGACCATAAGTTCCATATTGCCGTGTACGAGACATTCAAGCGGCAGCGGCGAAGCATTTGCCAATGTCTTTATCTGTTTGAAATTCAGTTCCGGTGAAACGGTTGCTCCCTGAATATTGTAATCGGCTAAAAAATTTATTGTAGCATCGTTATACGTATTGAACGAATAATCCGCCCAAATCGGTATATTGCCGGCTTTACGTATTAAATACATCTGTGCCAGCGAATGAGCATAAATTGCATCTATCGATAAATCCTGAATATGTTCCAGCCATTTGGTAAATGCCGTCTGTTCATTATCACGCATGATACGCGGCGTACCGAAAGCGATTTTGCAGCGTCTTTCCTGGCAGATTTGTACTGCCTGTCGGTACATATCCGGCGAAATATATTCATGCTGGTACGAGTCGCCGCCGAACAGCACTATATCAGCACCGCTATCTGCAGCCGAGCGCACTTTTTCCAAAGTATCCGTAGCTACGACAAGTTCCGGTTTTTTTATTTCTTCATTATTTAAAATAAAGTCTTTCTGCCATACCGCATTGTCTCTGACGACCGATTGAGGTCTTTCATATGCTTTAAGACGTAATGTCATTAATTTTTCCACCAGAATGCGGCGTGCATCATTCATTACGCTCATCGGTACGATTACATTATCATCGATAATGCAGTCCAAGCGGCGCAATTCATAGATAGTCGTACCGAGACGGTTCATCTGTTTTTCCACCGCCTGTCTGTCCATGGCACGCTTTAGTGCCTTTTCCACTATAAAATCGCTTTGCACTTGCGCACTGTAGCCGTTTTCGTCCACCGCTTCAAGATAAAACGGTTCACCTAGTTTCGCTATGGCTTTTATATCAATTCCTATACGGCGTACCGGTGCTCCGCTTGTGAAAAAAGTTCGGGCTTTCTGCATTAATCTGACGTCGAATACTTTAAACACTCTGTCATGCGGGTGAACTCTGCCCTGTACAGGAATTGCAACTTCCATACCGCCCGCAGCTTCCGTTACGTCTTTATTTTTAACAAAAATCTTGCTTATGTTGGTGCTGACGCGACCGCCGACTTTTACCCAAAAATCAATCGTATCGCCGACAGCGACATTTTCCGTCAGCTTTATAACTGCAAGGCGCGCTTTATCATCATAACGCATTACTCTTCCGATAAGACGTCCGCGATTGTTCGGCCGTTTATCGCTCATCATGAATTTTCCCTGTTTCTTTTCCAGATAAGCTGTAGTAAAATCACGGTTGAATATCTGCGACAGATTTTTTTGTACGTTTTCCGTCAAATCCGTCCGTTGATAATACGCATCAATTTTCTGACGATAGGAATTAACGACAACAGCTACATATTCCGGTTTTTTCATGCGTCCTTCCAATTTTAAAGAAACTACTCCCGCTTCGATTAAATCAGGAATTAATTCTATCGTATTCATATCACGCGGGCTTAAAAGATACTGACCGGCGTCTGTCAAGATATTCTGTCCGTTTTTGTCCACCAGTGTATACGGCAAACGGCACGGCTGAGCACAACGTCCGCGATTGCCGCTTCTGCCGCCAATCATACTGCTCATCAGACATTGACCGGAATAACATACACACAGCGCACCGTGAGCGAATACCTCGATTTCCACATTGCAGTTGCGGCAGATATGGCGGATATCTTTAAGTGTTACTTCACGCGCTAGAACGACACGGGTAAAACCGAGTTCCTGCAATGCCAGAACACCGGCTAAATTATTGACCGTCATTTGCGTGCTGGCATGAAGCGGTAAATCCGGCACTATAGCCCGGGCAATTCTTGCCACGCCCAAATCCTGTACGAGTACAGCGTCCGCGCCCGCTTCGTATAAATAACGCAGATATTCGGCAAGTTCTGCTACTTCCGCATTATCAACCAATGTATTTACAGTTACATGAATTTTCACATTGCGCAGATGTGCAAATTCAATTGCTTCTTTTAAACCGTTTTCATCAAAATTATTGGCATAAGCTCTTGCGCCAAACATTTTGCCGGAAAGATAAACGGCATCAGCGCCGCTTTCCACGGCAGCTTTCAAGGCCTCCATACTTCCGGCAGGTGCTAATAATTCAATCAAAAATATTTCCTCCTGTCATTTACTCAGTTTATTATAATACACGGAACGATAAAAATAAATGGCAGGACAGTGTTTCCTACCATTATTCATTATGTTATTATATCTTTTCGAATATATATTCCAGTTCAACTGCAAAATTGTCACAGACGGATAATTTAATTACATCGAACAATTCCGTTTTAGGATAGATTATCCATAGTTAAAGCACCTCGTTTCCTTCATGTATAAAATTATACACCAAAAATAATGTATTTAATTTACAAAAAAAGGACAGACCGAAAATCCGCCTATCCTGCATATGTATAAAAGCTTTAAATTTTATTTCTGTTTATCCGTTCCTTTCTGTTCTTCCAGAATATGCCAGAATTCATCATAATCCTTTTTCAGGCTTATTAACTGGTCAGCCAAATCAAGTGCCGTCAGCATGGCTATTCTGTCCGGCGGAAGATACTGGTTCTGTTTAAGCAGCGAACGCATTTTTTCATCCACTATTGCCGCCGCTTTTTGTATGCTTTCCACATCATTCACGCCTTTAAGCGGATAGCGTATGCCGAAAATTTCTACCGTTACACGAGTATTGTTTTTTTTATCCGTATCATTAATATTCCCCATAAATTTTCACCTACTTTTGTTTCGTTGCTTTTTCTTTCAGGCAAAGAAAAGCACCCCAAAAGAAAGCCGTTCCAGCTCATTAAATAGTTCTGGTTCAATCTTTTATTACAGTTTATATAATCAAACTTATTACTTTAATTAATAATTACATCTTATGTTCATTATATACTATAAATTTAAACATAGCAAAACTTTATATTTGCAGTAAAAATATTTTGACAGGCAAATTCTTATTGCATACAATTATTTATATTGCATAATGGAGAGTTATAATGAAACAGAAAATTTTTAAATGGCTTTTGCCTCTAACGGCACTGGTTTTAATGATTATATATTATTTGACAAATATTCAGCTTCCGCCGGCAAATTCGGTGGAACTCAAACAAAATTATCATAGTAAAGTAATTCTGGTACCGCTCGACACACGTCCTCCCTGTCAAAAAATGGTTGTTGACGCAGGAAAAATGGCCGGAATTGAAATTATTACTCCGCCGGCGGAAATCATGGATTATTATACACGCAAAGGCGACAGCAGCGCTGTTCAGGAGTGGCTGCTGGAAAATATTTCACAGACCGACGGTGCAATTATTTCTATCGACCAGCTGCTGCATGGAGGACTTCTGGCCTCACGCGAAGCACAGACAACTGATACGCAGCAGACTGAAGTGATGAATTTTCTGCACAAATTGCGCCAAAGGGCAGGCGATAAGCCTATTTACGCATTCAATATTCTGCCACGCATCACGCCGACTCCGACACTTACAAGCGACAGTAAGAAAATTATCAGGATTTCCCGTCTTATTGATGAAATAAGTATTTTTCAAAATATCGATGATATAAAACTTGTCGATGAACTGAAAAGAGATATTGATGAAAATGATTTGAATATCTATCTTGATTTATTTAAGAAAAATACGGCTATGAATAAGGATTTAATCCGGCTGACGCAGGAAAATACTCTGACAAAATTTGTTATCGGCCAGGACGACGGCGAAGATTTCGGCGTTCCGAACATGGAGAAACGCAGTCTGCAAAACTATCTGCATGCACTGAATATACCGCAAAACAAAGTAATGATTACAAAAGGAGCCGATGAAGTAGCCCTGTCTCTTCTGGCTAATTTGGTACAGGAAAAAACACATTACCGCCCTAAAGTCTACGTTGCCTATAATGACGAAAAAGCCGTCGGCACAATTATGCCGTTCATGGCAGGTTCGGTCGGTTCTACGGTCAAGGAAAAATTAATTATGTCTGAGGCTGTGGAAGTAAATTCGCCCGATAAAGCCGGACTTATTTTGTATGTATTCATCGGCAATGATGATAATTTAAACACACGGCGCAAGGCGGCTTTAGAAATAAAACAGTATCTTTCTCAAGGCAAAAAAGTGGCTCTTGTCGATTTGAGCAAACATTTTTCCGCCGGTGAAACACTGTTTCCCCAACTTTTAAAAGAAGATGTACCGATAAACGAACTGACTTGTTATGCCGGCTGGAATACAGCGAGTAATTCCATCGGTACGGCTCTGGCCAATGCCGTCATTTATAAAACAGTCCGTCCTCAGTTCAATACAACGAACGATATACTGGCGCTGGAATATAACCGTTTGACTTTATTGTACAACCGCATACTGGAAGATTACTATTATCTGAAGGAAGTAATCGATGTAATAAATGTCACTTTGCGTCTGCACGGTTATGAAAATGTGAATGACCTGGATATGGAGCATAATTATATCTGGATGAATGATTTGCTTCAGCAGGATATGAACAAACGGGCGTGGAGCTTGTGGCACAGTCGGGCAGCGCAACAGCCGATATACGTTCAAACGCCGGAGGGTATGTATAAGCTTACTGTCCGCTATTTACAGGCGGAAACCTTCTTTCCGTGGCCGCGTACATTCGAGATTTATTTACAGGCACATTTGAATTTATACCGATTGCCATAAAATTATTTTAAGGGAGTTAATTATATTGATTGAGACTTTGATTATGTTGGCCGGTGTCATTGCCGGTTATTTCATTCTGCGATTAAAAAATTCCGCACAGAAGAATATTGCCGTATTAAACGGAAAAATACAGGTTGTCATCGTTGCACTGATTATTTTCATCATGGGAATAAATCTGGGCAGCATTGATGATTTTGCGCAGAAAATGCTGACCATGGGAATACAAAGCCTGCTGTTTGCTATCATTCCGACAGCTTTTTCCGTTGCGGTAGTGTACTTTTTCAGTTGTAAATTCATCATAAGGGGGCATAAATAATGGTATATATAGCATTAATCGCCCTTATTCTGGGAATTATCAGCGGACAGTTCATTTTCTCCGCTCAATATCACGGCTATTTCAGTCTAATCGCTGATTATCTGCTGTATATTTTAATGTTTTCCGTCGGTATAAGTGTCGGAATGAATGAAACAGTTATCCAGAAAATAAAGAATTACAATTTAAGCATACTCTTAATACCGGTAGGTGTTACTATCGGTTCTGTATTCGGCGGATTTGTCTGCGGACTTATTTTCGACATGCGTCCTGTTGACAGTCTTTCTATCGGTGCCGCCATGGGCTGGTACAGTCTGTCCGGTGTAATGCTCGAAACACTGTCTTCCGCTCCGATTGGCACTATCGCCTTTTTGAGCAGTCTTATGCGTGAATTCATCGCTTTTTTAATGATACCGCTGTTCGTAAAATATCTGAACACTTACTGTGCTATTGCCGCAGCCGGAGCAACGAGCGAAGATACGACGCTTCCTATGCTGATAAAATACAGCGGTGAGGAATTCATCATTATCTCCGTTATAAACGGCGTATTGTGTTCCGTTGCCGTACCGATTTTAATAAATTTATTTTTTTCTGTTTTCTAAAATAAAAGGGTATTTGCTGTTAAACAAATACCCTTTTTTATATTATGCTACAAGTTCCAACATATTGTTTTCGAATGCCAGAATACAGCTTTCATAATAACCGTCGCCCGTTACACGCGGTCCGCTCAATACTTCATATCCCGCTTCATGCAGCTTCTTTGTCAATTCATTTACTTTTTCCTTTGAGCCAAGTTTAAACGACAGATGAATTAATCCTTGGTGAAACATATCGAACGGCTTTTCCTTCATATCCGGTCTATTCATTATTTCCAAACGTGAACCGTCGTCAAATGACAGAAAATACGTTTTCAAACCTGTTTTCGGATTATGGTACATATCATTCGGCTGAGCATGGAAAAAGCGGACAAAAAAATCTTTCGCTCCTTCCAAATCCCAGACATACATAGCAATATGGTCGATTTTCATAACAATCAGCTTCTTTCTTTTTTATAATTTATGCGCCACAGGCTGCATTTTATCATACGTATAGAAATATTCAAAACCTAAACTCTTTAAAATCTGCTGTGTTTTTGCAATTTTAAAGCCGTACTGTGTCTCATCATGCCCGTCGGAACCTATAGTGATGATTTTTCCGCCCAGCTGTCTGTACATTTTAAGAATGTCCTGCGACGGTGTCAAATCTTTCAGTCCGTAACGGTAACATGAAGTGTTCACTTCTATGCCTTTACCGTCGGCGATGACCTGTTTTAAAATCTCTTCAATAATAGGTGCCACTTTTATAAACGGATAATCGCCATATCTGTCATATCGTTTTATCATATCCAGATGACCGAGAACACTGTAATTTTTATACCGTTGTATTACTTTCAGGATTTCCGCATAATAGTTCAGATTATATTGTGCCTGTGTTCTGCCTTCCTGAAAAGCATAATTCCAAAATTCCAGATTATCAATCTGATGGCAGGAACAGATTATAAAATCAAACGGATACTTTTGAAAAGTCGTTTCATATTGTGCAATGGTATGAGTCTGTATGCCGAATTCCATTCCCCATTTTAAAATTATTTTACCCTGATATTTTTCTTTATATTCGTTAAACTGTGCCAGAGATTTTTCACAGTCGCAGTTTAAATCCGTTTTTACGCCGTAATCAATATGGTCGGTAAAACAGATTTCATCTAATTGCCGTGCTATTGCACATTGTATGACTTTTTCCATCGGACAGGTTGAGTCATCACTGAATTCACTATGTATATGATAATCCGCAATCATTATAAAATCTCCTCCCTTGCTATTGTCATAATAGTGTATAATAGATATAAAATCTATCAGTATTTACTTTATTTTTTATAACAATTGTACTTACAAGGAGTTTATCATGATTACGACCAATATAATGAATGATTACTCGGAAATCGTTCCTTATAATAATCCGAATTTTCCTATATATGCACGCAAAAATTTTCTTTCCGATTATATGGAACGTAAATCGCTTTGTCACTGGCATGATGATGTAGAATTTATCGGCATTTTGCGCGGTTCTATGAAACAGTACATAAACGGCAGAACATACACGTTAACGAAGGGCAATATTCTCATTATCGGCTCGCGCCAGTTTCATCAGGGCTATGCCAACGGCAATGAAGACTGTGAATTTCTCTGTGTTCTAATCAACCCGGCCGTCTTTAAAAATAACACTGCTGTTTTTGCTGATTTTGTAAAACCCGTTATTAATAATGTTTCAGCTGATAAAATTATTCTGTCTGCTGATGATATACGCACCAATGAAATTTTTTCTTATATGCAGAAGCTGGTAAATCTTTCTCAGATGGAAAACGGCACTACAATACTGCAGTGTCTTGGCACAGTATATTTTCTCTGGCAGGAATATTTCAATATGCTGAAATATGATTTAAATATGGAAAAAATTAGCACTGATGCGGAAATAACATCCGCCAAGAATATGGTTTCATTCATCTATGAAAATTATCAGGAAAATATTTCCTTAATGCAGATAGCGGCTTCTGCCGGTGTCTGTCGCAATAAATGCTGTCAACTGTTTCGCAAATACGTCAAACGAACCCCCATTGATTTTCTTAACAGTTATCGTTTGGAAAGAAGTAAATATCTTCTGCAAAACAGTTCATATTCCGTAACGCAGATAGCCTTCCGATGCGGGTTCAATAGTGTGAGTTATTATATCGAACTGTTCCGGCGCAATAATAAATGCACGCCGCGTCAATACCGCATCAATCACCGGATAAAATGAAAAGCAGGGTTTTAGGCCCTGCTTTTTATTTTTATTAAAGTTTTTTTACAGCTTCGGAAAGAGGCGGTATAATCTGTTTTTTACGGGACATTACACCCGGCAGATACATAACCGATTTGCTTGCATCCTGTTTAAATGCTTCGCCGATTAAATTTTTCGGTTCACCGCTGAACAACAAGTAACTGCCTTCATTAATAATATCCGTTACGATGACTATGGACATCGCATAGCCTTCTTTTTCGCATACCTGCGCCATATTGGCAAGGATTTCATCCTGCATAGCCATTACTTGATCAGTATCCATTACGGAAAGCTGACTGATAAGCATTGGATAATTGCCGATTTGGAACTCTTTGGAATCGTTTTTAACGATTTGTGCCGGAGTCATATCACCGATATCTGCACCGGCTTTAAGCATAGCAAGACCGTATTCTTTATAATCGACACCGGCGATTTTTACCAGATATTCTACAGCGTCTTTATCCGCCTGCGTGCAGGTAGGAGATTTGAACAGTACCGTATCGGAAATAATTGCGGACATCAAAAGACCGGCAATCTGCTGCGGAATTTCCACTCCGTACTGCTGATACATATTCGTAACGATTGTGCATGTACAGCCGACAGGACGGACATTAATGAAAATAGGATCGCTTGTCTGTAAGCCGCCGAAACGGTGATGGTCGACAACTTCAACGATTTTACCCGATTCAATGCCTTCTACAGCTTGACCGAGTTCGTTATGGTCAGTAAGAATAACGGCTTGTTTTTCCGGCATCATAAATTTATCTTTGCTTACGATACCTACAAGTTTGCCGTTTTCTACAACAGGGTAGTTACGATATTCATTCGTTTCCAGAATACCTTTGACATCGCTAATCATATCAGTAGGCTTGAACGATACGATATCAGTCGTCATAATGCTGGAAACGGGAGCGCACTGGCTGATAAGGCGAGCCGTACTGTATGTGTCAAATGCGGTAGTGAGTACGATTACATTTTTAGCCTGTGCTTTAGCGATGATTTCATCGGAAATTTCAGCACCGCTTGTAATAATCATGCAGGAAACGCCGAGGTCGATACATTTTGCATAAGCCTCTTCCGGTCTGTTGCCGATAATGACGATTTCTCCTGCCTTGATAGTAGACGCAACGCGTTCGATACAGCTGGCAATAACTTTGATATCACCTGTAATTTTGGCGGTATCATCACCTTTCACCAGCACATTGGCTTCAATTACTTTTTCGATGTCAATGATGGAAGCACCGGAAGCGGATACACTGTCAAGCGTGATTTCCTGGAAATACGCTTTCGCCAAATCACTGACACTTGCCATGCCGACGAGATTGTCATTCTCATCCACAACCGGTACGGAACGAAGACCGGCTTCTTTCATAGCCATACCTAAAATACGGAGATTATCCGTAGTTTTAACTTTTTTCGTTACCTCAATAGCAATATCGCTTACGCGCGGATAAATATCACTGACAAGCTGCGGAGCCTGTGCCTTGAAATAATCAAGAGCGTATTTTGTTTCTTTATTAATGCTGCCGGCACGTGCCGCTACAACATTTTCAGTGCCCATAACACGTTTTAAATTAGCATAGGCGATAGCGGAACAGATAGAGTCCGTATCAGGGTTTCTATGACCGATAACATAAATATTTTTTGTACTCATAGATAAAAAAACCTCCATATCTCAAAATATAACTTTATTATATCATTATAATAATTATCTGCAAAACTATTTCCTTATCTTTGAATAAGAAAACTTTTTTGCTTTTTGATAATGACTACTGCCGCATACTAAGGTAAAAATAAAAGCCCCGAAAAGGGGCTTTTCAGTGAATTGCAATAACATAAGTTATCATCACCTTTTGATATATTTTTCTCTTAATGCCAGTTTATGTTTCATGGCGGATATAAAATCTTTTGCCCTTAGCAGGTCGTTTTCGTCAGGATGCTTAGCAGCATTTTCCCAGCGCTTTCGGTTACGTTCATTTGCCGCATGCGGGTCGTTTTTGTCTGCGCTGTTTTGACGACGGGCTAAAAGTGCAGGATTTATCTTTCCTTGACTGGAAAACGTCCCAAGCACATCACAGTCATTTCCTAGTCTGGAAGCGGCACGTGCAAAAGCTGTTACGGCATGTTCGCTGCCAATCTCAGCACCGTGTGTCTGAAACAGTACGACCGTTTTACCGGAGATTTCAGACAGCAGCTGTTGTACTGCCCTGTCAGGAGCACCGCGCGTCAGCCAGTATCCAACAGCGATATAATCATAATCATCAAGAACAATTTTATCGACATCTTTTATAGAAAAAATATCCGCTTCATTTTCGGCAAAAGCACTGTACATGGCTTTTGCAATCTGTTTCGTATTACCGGTTACGCTGGAATAGACAATTAACCATTTCTGCAAATAAATTCCTTCTTTCTGACTTTCTGATATTTTTTCATATATTATACAATAATAATAAACAATATGCTGTTGTTTTTCCAACCTAATAATATAAAAACCTCCTGTCATAATTATATAACAGGAGGTCTTGTCTTAATCTTCCATTTTGCGGATTGGATTGAATGTAAAGCTGTCGCCGCTGACATCAATATCAACGGTATCGCCCTCTTTAACATCACCCTTGATGATTTCCTTGCTTAACTGCGTTTCCACTGTATGAGTCAACAGTCTGCGAAGCGGACGGGCACCGAAGTTAGGGTCGAAACCTTCATTTGCCAATTTGCTGAGAGTTTCATCGGACCAGGAAAGTGAAATATTGACTTGATGCTGCAGACGGTTATTGAGATTGTTGAGCATAATCGTTGCAATCTGTTTAACCTGCTGCTTATCAAGTGCTTTAAATACGATTATATCATCGACACGGTTTAAAAATTCCGGACGGAAATAATCTTTAAGCAAGTCTTTAACCAGTTTTTGTGCCGTAGCAAAATCACTCTGGTTCAGGATTTCATGGCTGCCGAGGTTGGATGTCATAATGATGACCGTATTTTTAAAGTTTACGACACGGCCTTTACCGTCAGTAAGTCTACCGTCATCGAGAATTTGCAGAAGTACGTTGAATACATCACGATGAGCTTTTTCAATTTCATCGAGCAGGATTACACTGTATGGACGGCGGCGAACTGCTTCTGTAAGCTGGCCGCCTTCATCATAGCCGACATATCCTGGAGGCGCACCGATTAAGCGGGCAACGGAATGTTTTTCCATATATTCGCTCATATCGATACGAATAATACTGCGTTCGTCATCAAACAGACTTTCGGCAAGTGTTTTGGCAAGTTCCGTTTTGCCTACACCGGTAGGGCCGAGAAAGATAAACGAGCCAATTGGACGATTCGGGTCTTTAATGCCGGCACGGGCACGGATGATGGCTTCACTTACGGCTTTAACCGCTTCGTCCTGACCGACTACGCGTTCATGCAGTACATCTTCAAGATGAACAAGTTTATCACGTTCACCCTGAAGCATTTTCGTTACGGGAATACCTGTCCAGCGGCTTACTACCTGAGCTATGTCCTCTTCAGACACTTCTTCTTTTAAAAGACGGTTGCCTTCATCATCCTGCACGGCTTTTTCCATTTCAGCAAGCTCTTTTTGCAACTGAGGAATTTTACCGTATTTAATTTCGGAAGCTTTGGCATAGTCGCCGCTTCTTTGAGCTTTTTCCATTTCGATATTGGCTGAATCCATTTCTTTTTTTATGGCACGGACACGGACAATTCCCTGTTTTTCCTTATTCCATTTGTCCATCAGTTTATTTTCTTCAGCTTGCAATTTTTCTTTTTCATCAATTAATTTATCCAGTTTCTCCTTGGAAGCTTCATCTGTTTCTTTATTTAACGCTTCTTCTTCAATTTGCAGCTGCATGATTTTGCGGCGCAGTTTTTCAATCGGTTCCGGCATGGATTCGATTTCCGTGCGCAGTTTGGCAGCAGCTTCATCGACAAGGTCGATTGCTTTATCCGGCAGGAAACGGTCGGAAATATATCTGTCGGATAAAACGGCGGCGGAAACAAGCGCATTATCGCGAATTCGTACACCGTGATGAACCTCATAGCGTTCTTTCAGTCCGCGTAGAATAGAAATAGTATCTTCTACAGAAGGCTGGTCAACCATTACAGGCTGGAAGCGGCGTTCCAGTGCTGTATCCTTTTCGATATATTTACGGTATTCATTCAATGTTGTTGCACCGATACAGCGCAACTGTCCGCGGGCAAGCATCGGTTTTAATAAATTACCTGCGTCCATAGCGCCTTCAGCGGCACCGGCACCGACTACCGTATGAATTTCATCAATGAATAATAAAATCTGTCCGTCCGATTTGACTATTTCGTTAAGTACGGATTTCAGTCTTTCTTCAAATTCGCCGCGGTATTTGGCACCGGCAATCAGAGAGCCCATATCCAGAGAGTAAAGTGTCTTATTTTTAAGTGATTCCGGTACATCTCCGGCAACAATGCGGCGGGCAAGACCTTCGACAATAGCCGTTTTGCCGACACCCGGTTCACCGATTAATACAGGATTATTTTTTGTACGGCGGGAAAGAATTTCAACTGTACGGCGAATTTCCTCATCGCGTCCGATAACAGGGTCAAGTTTGCCGACTCTTGCCATCGCAGTCAAATCACGGCCGTATTTTTCCAGTGATTTATAACCGCTTTCCGGATTATCGCTGTTTACATTCTGTTTACGTTCTGTTTTGATAACGGACATGATTTTATTCTGGTGCAGATTGAATTCACGGCATAATGACTGCATTTCATCATCACTGTCGCTGACAATGGCAAGTAATAGATGTTCGGTGCTGATGTAATCGTCCTTCATATTTTCAGCCAGTTTAGCGGCACGACCGAGAACACGAACCATTTCCGTACTCATGCCAAGACGGCTCTGGCCTTTGACGCTCGGAATTTTTTTGAGCATTTGTTCCAGTTTTGCTTTAAGCATAGGCAAGTCGACTCTGCATTCACTGAAAATAGTGGCAAGAAGGCCTTCCGGTTCTTTTATGAGAGCAGCCAGTACATGAGCTGATGTTATTTCCTGATGATAGCGAAGCGCTGCCTCCTGTTGAGCGGACTGCATGGCTTCAAGAACTTTTTGCGTATATTTTTCTTCACCCATGAAGAATTCCTCCAATCATGATGATTAATTTCTATTATTATTATGTTTAAAATCCATAGTAAGTTCTTTTTTTCTTACTAAAGTCATTATAAAGTCAAAAAGTCAAATTGTCAATAAAAATTTTCGACTTTTTGACTTTTATTTT
>USIX01000039.1 GCA_900554895.1 uncultured Megamonas sp.
GAAGAAAAGAATTTGAAACGTTTGTCTGATTTGGATGACGTTCCACCCAAATGGAGAAAATACGAAGCTTGCGTATACAGTATGGAGAAAAAATGAAGCCGACTGTTCCGCCGATAGCACTACCCAGTACAATGGATATGACATTCATCATGGTCATATCTAAAATGTCTAAATTTATTCGTAAAAATTCCGCGCTGATAATAAAGGCCAGAAGCGGACTGGCAAATTCAAATAAAGTAGCGCCAAGTACTACAGCGAAAGCTGTAATAAAAAATTTTAATACCTTATTTAATAACACTGTTGTTCTTGAACCCCCTTTTTTAAGATGATATAAACTATTGTACTAAAATAATGAACAAAAGTCTATGCAGATTGATAAAATCTAATCAAAATCTAATCATACTCGTTATGCAAGTAAAAATATCTAGCTTGTAAATCAAGCGAAAACGTATTTGAGCGCTTCGCTGAGGTATTTTACGCCGTGAATATTAATATTGCCTGAATAGGTGTCAAGTCGTTCAAGATTTTTGTAAGGGAGTATTATATTGGTAAAGCCCATACGAACAGCTTCGCGTACTCTGATATCAGGCTGACTGACGGAACGGACCTCGCCGGACAGCCCTACTTCGCCGAAAATAATGGTCTGCGGCTTGATACTTTGATTGCGGAAACTTGAGGCCATAGCGCAGCAAAGAGCAAGGTCGACGGCAGGGTCATCTATTTTTATGCCGCCGGCGACTTTTACATAAACATCACAGCTGCCGATATTGAGATGAACCCGTTTTTCCAGTACGGCAAGCAGCAGCTGGATTTTCTTTATATCGATAGAGTCGGATGTACGACGCGGCGGTACGTACGGAGTCGGCGCAACAAGCGACTGTATTTCCACCAAAAGAGGACGTGTTCCTTCCAGTGCGGGAATGATTACAGTACCGGAAATACTGCTAGTCTGTTCGGAAAGAAACATTTTGGAGGCATCGGGTACATCAACCAAGCCGTTTTCACGCATTTCAAAAATACCGATTTCATTTGTATTGCCGAAGCGGTTTTTTACGGCGCGGAGTACGCGGTATTCGGCATTGCGCTCACCTTCAAAATACAGTACCGTATCGACAATATGCTCCAGAACGCGCGGACCGGCAAGTGTACCGTCTTTTGTCACATGTCCGATGATGAAAATGGCGATATTGTTCTGCTTGGCAATGCGCAAAAGACTCACGGAACATTCGCGTACCTGACTGACGCTGCCCGGCGCACTTTGGATATCAGGTCGGAAAATGGTCTGAATGGAGTCGATAATCAGCAGGTCCGGTTTATGGTCAAGTACGTGGCGTTCAATGCGTTCCAAATCCGTCTCACTCAGAACATACAGATTGTCATCCAGTGCATTTAACCTGTCGGCTCGCATACGGATTTGACGGGAACTTTCTTCGCCTGTTACGTACAGTACTTTGTGTTTTTTGGCAACATAGGCGCAAATGCGCAGATTAAGGCTCGATTTACCTACCCCGGGGTCGCCGACCATGAGTACGAGTGAGCCGGGAATAATGCCGCCGCCGAGTACACGGTTCATTTCCGGCGAACCGGCACTGAAGCGGGGCAAATCTTCTGTTGTTATTTCTTTTATCGGTTTGGGTACAGTGTTCGTTTTGGTAGTGCTCAGGCTGAAGCCGCGACTTGAGCCTATAGAGGAACCGGTATCCTCCAGTTCCTCTACGAGCGTATTCCATTTACCGCAGCCGGGACATTTGCCCAGCCATTTCGGTACACTGTAGCCGCATTCCTGACAAACATACAATGTTTTTCTTTTAGCCATGATAAATTTCCTTTGTTGTGTTTTATCTGTGCGATATTTTCTGTTTTAGGTATTTGCTGATTGATTTTAACAGCCAGTAAATGGCAATGGCGAAATTTAAAATGAAATTTTTCAAATTGGCGAAAACGGATTTGTCCGCCAGTTTATCCTTGGGCAATCTGTTCATTTACATCCTCATTTATTTCTGTAAAAGAAAAATCAAGCTCATCATCAATACAGTCAACGGTAATCTGCTGATGCTGCTTAATTTTTTTGCGCAGCAGTTCTTCCGCCAGAGGGTCCTCAAGATAACGCTGTACGGCGCGTTTCAGCGGGCGGGCACCGTATGCACTGTCCGTACCGTGCGCCAGCAGATACTGTTTGGCACTGTTCGTAACGGTAAGTTTTATGCCCATTGCCTGCAGACGGTTTTCCAGATTGTGCAGAAGCAGGCCGATTATTTCCAGCAGTTCTTTATCCGTCAGCGGGTCGAAAATGATTATTTCATCAATACGGTTCAAAAATTCCGGCTTGAACTGTTTTTTTACTTCATCCATAACAAGTTTTTTTGCATCATTATTTGAAGTTTCTTCATTATTATTTACAGCAAAGCCCAAAGAAGAATTTTTCTGTTTCTGCAGTTTGAAAGCACCGGCATTGGAAGTCATGATGATTACCGTATTTTTAAAATCGACGGTGCGTCCCTGACTGTCTGTCAGGCGGCCGTCTTCCAATACCTGCAGTAGAATATTGAAGACATCGGGATGAGCTTTTTCAATTTCATCAAGCAGCATAACGGCATACGGTTTGCGACGGATAGCATCAGTGAGCTGACCGCCTTCGTCATAGCCGACATAACCGGGCGGTGCTCCGACCATACGGGAAACGGTATGTTTTTCCATATACTCGCTCATATCGAAACGTATCATAGCTGCTTCATCTCCGAAAATGGCTTCGGCTAAAGACCGGGCAAGTTCCGTTTTGCCCACTCCTGTCGGACCCAGGAATAGAAAAGAACCGATAGGCCGTTTCGGGTCTTTGAGTCCTGCTCTGGCACGGCGAATGGCTTTGGCGACAGCGGATACACCTTCATTTTGACCAACAACGCGTTTGTGCATGATATCCTCCATATGAAGCAGGCGATCGGCTTCCTTAGTCACCAGTTTTTTCACCGGAATGCCCGTCCATAAAGTGGCGACATCGGCGATATCGTTTTCTGTAACTTCTATCTGCGTGTTATTCTGTTTTTCCCAGTCGGATTTTATTTCATAGAGTTGCTGTTTTAAATTTGTTTCATCATCGCGGATTTTGGCGGCAAGTTCGTAGTTCTGCTCGTTTATTGCTTTTTCCTTATCTTTGCGAAGTGCATTGAGCTGTAATTCCAAAGAAGTGATGTTGCGCGGATTGGCAACGGTGCTGAGGCGGACTTTAGCGGCAGCCTCATCCATCAGGTCAATGGCCTTATCCGGCAGAAAACGGTCGGTTATATAACGATGGGATATTTTTACAGCGGCTTCGATTGCTTTGTCTGTGATTTTAGCACAATGGAATTTTTCGTATTTATCACGGATACCCATCAATATGGAAATGGCATCCTCAACACTCGGCTCATGCACCATTATCGTCTGAAAACGGCGTTCCAGTGCAGCGTCTTTTTCGATGTATTTTTTGTATTCCTTCAAAGTGGTTGCACCGATTACCTGAATTTCACCGCGCGACAGAGCCGGTTTTAAAATATTTGCGGCATCGAGCGAGCCTTCGCCTGCTCCGGCTCCGATTAAAGTGTGCATTTCATCAATAAAGAGAATGATATTCTGATTTTCAATTATTTCATCAATTACTTTTTTCAGTCGGTCTTCAAATTCACCGCGGTATTTTGCTCCGGCGACGAGTGAAGCCATACTGAGCGATACAACACGTTTGTTGGCAAGAACTTTCGGTGTCAGTCCCTGAATAAGTCTTTGAGCCAGTCCTTCCGCCACAGCCGTTTTGCCGACGCCCGGCTCACCGATTAAAACGGGATTGTTTTTCGTGCGGCGGCTTAAAATCTGGATAACACGTTCAATTTCACGATTGCGGCCGATAACAGGGTCGATTTTATTATTCTTCGCCAGTTCGTTTAAATCACGTCCGTATTTATCCAGCAGCGGTGTGGAGGATTTTGGCGTTTCAGTATATGTCTTTTCTGTCTGAGGAGTTATTTCGTCTTCATTATCATTATTGGCGGCAGTGTCGTTTTCATTGAGTAAATCCAGTACGGCTGAATGAATGATATCAAGGTCGGCACCGAGTGATATCAGTATTTGTGAAGCGATATTCTCTTTATCACTGACAATGCCGAGCAGAATATGTTCAGCACCGATATAGTCGTGTGATAATATCTGTGCCTCCTTGACAGCAAGTTCCAGCGTTTCCTTGGCGTCCGGAGTGTAGCCTATTTCATGAATATAATAATCGTCATAATCCTGTGACGGTGCTATATCATGAACTCTCTGGCGCAGGCTGTATAAATCAATGCCCAGGGAGGATAAGGCTTTAGCGGCAATGCTGCTTCCCTCGTGCAAAAGACCCAAAAGCAGATGCTCTGTGCCGACATAGTTATGTTTTAAATGTCTGGCTTCATATTGTGCCAGTTTCAATACTTTTATTGCGTTTTGCGTAAAACGTCTCTGCATGATTATTCCTTTCTGCTTTGCAAACCGTTAAATATTTTTCTGATTACGGCAGCGCGCTGTTTTTCGATTTCCTGCGGTGACATGTTTTCCGTTTCATTCAGATTTTGCAGATAATTTTTCTGTCCGGCGATTAAAAGAAGATTTAAAATATCCGCCTGTGTTTCGTCGATGATGTTCATATCCACGCCGAGACGTACTTTGCTGGCGAGATTGAGCATTTCATGCTGGGAAATGGAATGAGCATATTTCAGTATGCCGAATGAACGCCATACTCTGTTTTCCAGATTATCATGTGAATAACTTGAAAGTGCTTTGCGGGCATCCTGTTCATGCGAGATGATTTCCTGTACGGTAGCGCCGAGATTATCGATTAATTCCTGTTCTTTGAAACCGAGTGTCAGCTGATTGGATGTCTGGAAAAGATTACCCAGATTGTCTTCACCGAACAGGCCACGGATAGCCATGCCGAGCTGTGGAGAAATGTTGATGATTTTAGAAATCTGCTGCGTCATGACAAGTGCCGGCAGATGAAGCAGTACAGTTGCCCGCAGCCCTGTACCCAAGTTAGTCGGACAGGCAGTCAGATAGCCCATTTTTTCATCAAAAGCAATATTCAGATAAGCTTCAATAGCATCATCAATGGCAAATGCCGTTTTGAGACAGCTGTTTAAATCAAGTCCTGGTGCCATACACTGAATGCGCAGGTGGTCGTCTTCGTTCACCATAATGCTGACGGACAGGTCATCGCTTAAAATCACCAGACGATTTTCGGGGTGTTCAATCAGTTTTTTGCTGATTAAGAATTTTTCTGCCAGTACATTCTGCTGCAAACGGCTAAGTTTATCTATTTCCAGATAATAAAAATGAAGTCCTGTAGCCGTTTCAATCGCCGGTATTAAGCGCGATATGAGTTCTTTAACCTGAATTAAATCAGACCGTTTGGCACGATTAGGAAACGGTATGTTTTTCAGATTGCGTGCCAGACGAATTCGACTGGCAAGCGCAATATCGCTGTTTTTGCCGGAAAAATTGAGCCAGGAAAGACTCGGGTCTGTAAATAAAGCAGTATTAGTCATTTATATCACCTGCCTGTTCTTTATGCAGATTGGTATTCAGCTGATTTTCTAAAAGTTTGATGCGGTCACGTAAAACAGCAGCCTGTTCGTATTCTTCATCATTGATGAATTCCTTGATTTTCTGACGCAGTGCGGCTATTTCTTGTTTTAATCCCAGATTGCCGCCGGCACGGCGCGGAATTTTACCGATATGGCTGCTGTAACCGTGAATGCGGCGCAAAAAAGGTTCAAGACGCACGGCAAAAGTTTTATAACATACACTGCAGCCGATTTTGCCGGTACGTTTAAAATCATTATATGTCATCTGGCAGTTCGGGCAGGTTAATTCCGGTTTCAGTTTTACCGGTTTGACTTCATTGCCGCCGACTGTTTCATGATTGAAAATTCCCGATAGAAAATCATTAATCGAAAAAATATTGTTTTTCTCCGTCAGCAGGCCGAGTTTCAGTGCACAGCTTTCGCACAGATGATGTTTGACCTGTCCCTGATTGGTAAGTTCCGTTATATAAATGCTGGCTTCATTTTTATTGCATTTATCACACAGCATAATAAATTCCTCCTTAT
The DNA here is from genome assembly GCA_900554895.1 of uncultured Megamonas sp. Taxonomy (GTDB): domain Bacteria; phylum Bacillota; class Negativicutes; order Selenomonadales; family Selenomonadaceae; genus Megamonas; species Megamonas gallistercoris. The sequence continues at coordinate 6,111 of USIX01000039.1, forward strand.
AACTACGCAAAGTTCGCCAATGTTAAAATCAGTGATTTCATGAGTTCAGACCTGTCTTCCGGCTTCAATTTGTCGAAAACGACGGAAAGTGTCTGTAACATTAAAGCAGCTTCACGTTTTTTTATAATTTCACGTTTATACAAATAGTGAATAATATTTTTAAAGTCTTCAAATGATGTTTTGATATTTATTTTAGCCAAAATATCCTGATAAATTAAATCTTGAAGCGGTACTCTGCCGATACGGATAAATCCGCCGAGACCGCGGCGTGATTCTACGACAAAACCTTTGTCCTGAGTAAAACGTGTACTTAAAACGTAACTTATCTGCGAAGGTGCGCAGGAAATTTCATCGGCAATATCTGAGCGTTTAAGTTCCACTTTACGGTTTTGCTCCGCCGCCAGCCGACGTAAGATGTAATCTTCAATTAAATCAGCTATATTGCTCATAATTATCACCTTTACTTTAATTATTTTGATTGTTAATTATATTATAGTTTGACTTTTTGACATTAGCAAGATATATTTTATATAACCGGGTTGGAAATAAAAAATAAAGAGTATCCTCCAATATATTAGGATACTCTTTATTTTTTGCCGTACTTTACTTAAAAATTATTTATATGTAAATGCTAATATTATAAGACCGATAATAAGTACTATAATTAACGGCTTATATATTTTTCTGACAAACATTACTTTTGAAACAACACCTACACCCATAAGAAATTCATCTGCATAAGGAAGCGGGTCGGGTAAAAGTGCATTAGCGATAAAAATATATATTCTTACAGCAAAAGGAGAAACAAAAGTAAGCGAAATCATTATAAAATAAAACAGTCCGATAAGAAGTAGCTTATCCAAAACATATATTCCCTTCTGAAAAATAAAAAAGCCACGAACCAAGTCGTGGCATTATCTCATAAATGGTGACCCACCGGGGAATCGAACCCCGAACCTGCTGATTAAGAGTTAAAGCACAACGATTTTATACATAAAACAAAGCCTTTGACATCATAATGTTGATAAAATACGCTATATTTGCTTAAAAATAACGCCATATAACGTGCTATATTTAACGATATATTTTATACTATGATGTCAGCATGATGTCAAATATGATGTCATTTTTGAGCACGATTATTAAGAAAATCGGCTACAGTCTGTTTCATCTGTTCAGTTTTGTGTACATATCTATTCAGAGTGAAAGAAGCATTTGCATGACCAGCTTGTGCTTGAATTGCTTTAGCCGGGATATTGGCTTCCGCTAGAGAGGTCAAGCAGGTGTGACGAAATGATTTAAAGGTTATATCCGATTTTATGCCGGCTTTTCGTTTTAATTTCACGAACTCATGCGTTATGTTATCCGGTTGAATGAAATCGCCAAAACGTCCTCTGAAATTTGAAGTAAAAACAAAATCTTTATTGGTTAAAATTCGACTGTTGCTTTTAAATAATTCTTTTTGTTGTTCTCTATGTTTATTTAAAACAGATTTAACGATATTAGTTAGTGGAATATCTCGAATGCCATAATCCGTTTTAGGTTCACCTAAAGAAAATCTGGATGATAGAGAAGCATGTCTATCTGTTTTAATCGCATGATGTACGTGTATAGTGTTTGTTTTAAAATCTATATCTTGCCAACGGAGAGCTGCTATTTCAGAACGTCGCATACCTGTATCATACGCTATCCACAGTATAGCTTTTAACTGTAAGTTCGACGTAGCATTTATAAGTTGTTTAAATTCATCTTCTGATATAATAGTAGCTTCCTTTGCTTTTGCTTTGGGCTTCTTTACGTTTATGCAAGGATTTTTGTTTATTAAATCCTCACGTAGTGCTTGCTGTAAGATTGCATTAATTATGATATAGCAATATTCTTTTGTTCGTGGTGTGGGAATGTTCCTTAATACGGCACGTATCAATGACGGAGTGATATCTTTTAGTTTATATTTATCTAATATCGGAGATATATGCAATCTAAGACTGTCTTTGTAGCTGTTTATAGTTGTTGGAGATACATCATCAGATTTTATCTTTAGCCATTCATCAGCCCATTCTTTGAATGTAGGCATTAATATTTCTTTGCCATTATCTAATTTAACACGATTGAGTTCTCGTTGCACTTCTTCTTCGGTGTACCCATATACATACACACGGCGTTTTTCATTTGTTAGCGGGTCCGTAAGCATAATAGATGATTGATAACGTCCATCTTTTCGTTTTTGCATTTTATCACAACCTTTCAAGGATTATTTTTATAAGTATAACTAAAAAGTTATTGACTTATTATAACTAAAAAGTTATAATATTATTAGAAAGTGAGGAATGCTTATGCCAGAGATAACAAGATTTTATGGAATTGTAATTAAAATGTTTTTTAAACCAAAAGAACACGAACCTAGCCATATTCACGCTATTTATAATGAGTATGTAGGAGTAATCGAAATCGAAACATTGAAAATGACCGAAGGAGATTTACCACGTAAAGCTCAAGCGTTGGTTCGTGAATGGATTACCGAACACAGACAAGAACTATTGAATATGTGGGCTACGCAAAAGCTTACTAAATTGCCACCATTGAAATGAGGTGTAAAAATGATACCACGCATTAAGAGTGTAAAGCCTATATCTGATTATAGGCTTTACGTTATATTTGATGACGGAAAAACTGTCATTTATAACGTAAAAGATGATATTGATACCATAGACAGCTATAAGGATTTAGAAACGATATACGGTCTGTTTAATCAGGTTCAACTTGATACCAGCCGTACATGTGTTTATTGGAATGAAAACATTGACTTACCTAGCGATATAATTTATGAATACGGTGTTGCAGTATGACGAATATTGACGATATGATACAAAATTTGATTACAGGATTAGTTAAAGCAAGAGAAGAAAAAGGAATAAGTCAAAAAAAACTTGAAGAACTGAGCGGCATAAAACAACCAATGATAGCACGGATTGAAAAAGGAAAAGCAGTACCAAATACAGATACGCTTATAAAATTGCTTTTTCCATTAGGCTATACACTAGCTATTGTTCCGCTTGAACCGGCAGAAGCAAAAACAAAATAATGATTAGAATTAAAGCCACTGTGATTTAAAATCATGGTGGCTTTTTTGTTTATAAATATTGCTGCTTTATTTTTTCAACTTCTTCAACGCTTAAATTAACACCTTTTGCTACTGTTTCAATATCAATGCCTAATTTTAAAAAGTTAATAGCGTTTTGGATTTTTTCTTCTTGCTTGCCCTTTTGCATAGCAGCATAAGTACGGAATTTTTCATCAAGGATAGCGTCTTCACGTTTTTGAATACTGTCTACGCAATTCATTGTTGCCTCGTCTTATAAATATTGTTTTTTTATTTTTTGTATTTCTTCAATAGATAATTTAGTGATTTTAGAAATAATATTTATATCAATTCCTTCTTTTAATCCATTAATAGCATTTTGAATTTTATTCTCTTGAATACCTTCTTGTTTAGAATCATACATATTAGCAAGATAATCTCGCATAGCTTTTTCTTGTAATTCATAATCGCGACGTTTTATTTCATCTTGAGAAAACATCATCTCGTAGTTTAAAGCTTCTTTAATAGCTGGATTGTTCATAGCAATGGCCTCTCTTTCTTCATCAGTGCATTGTGGAGAAAAATATGCTATCCAATTTTCAGCATTACGCATTTTTTTGATATCACTAAACTTAAATTTTCCTAATTCGATAAAGTGCATTTCAAAATCATTGATTAAAATATCATTTGTTTCATCATTTCTTACATGATATGAATTATGATATGTTTCATATGGTAAATAATCGAAGTTAAGCAAATTAATACTTATAGTCGGTTTTAGTTCCCTATAGTGATAACCTTTTCCTAATTGGTAAGCATATAATCTTGACCAATAATATAAAGCACGTTTAGAAAATTTCTTTTGACTGGCAATTTGAACTTCAATATTTATTAGAGAACCATTATTGGTTTTAGCTAAAATATCAAGTTCAGGAGCTTTACCTTCATTGATATCTGGAATCTGTTGCTTGTCCATAAAATTTATATCTGTAAAATAATCGTGTTCATCTCTATTTAAAATAGAGTTTAAAAAATTTAATGTGAGATTTTTTCGGGTTTCATCGCCTAATAGACTTTTGAAAAATACATCATTTAATCTATTTATATCCTTTATTTTTTCCACGCTATCACTCCTTTAAAATTTATATTTGTTCTTAATACTATGTTTTAAACGGCTTATCGTAATCCATAAAACCTCCGTATAAAATAAAAAACCCTATTGCTATAAGCAATAGGGTAATGACCAACTATACTAAGATAGTTGCAGTCTCTTCACTACCTATATTATAGCAATTAAATTGTAATTTATCAACTTGACAGTATAGGATAAAACCTATAAAATTATATATAGGATATAACTTATATTTTGTCGAGGTGGTTTATTTGACAGATAAAAATGAATTTGAGGTCATATTTTTCAAGAAAGATGATAACACAATTCCGGTAAAAGATTTTTTAGATAGCCTTGATAATAAAATGAGAGCAAAAGCTGTTGGTATGATTATTAGATTAGAAAAATATGGAAATGAATTGACGGAACCTTATTCTAAAGTTCTTGATGACGGCATATGCGAACTCAGAGTAAAACAAGGTAGTAATATTAGCCGGATTTTGTATTTTTTCAGAGTCGGAAAGAAAATTATTTTAACGAATGGTTTCATTAAGAAAACGCAAAAAACACCGAAAAGGGAAATTGAATTAGCTAAAAAGTATCGTAAAATCTATTTGGAAAGAGAGGCTTTATAATATGAGTGATATTCAAAAATATTTAAACGAACAGCTTAAAAATGATGATTTTAAAAAAGAATGGAATAACATTCAGCCGGAGCTTCAAATTATTGATGCCTTGATTGAAGCTCGCAAGGCTAAGAAGATTACACAAAAGCAATTATCTGAAATCACGGGCATCGCTCAAGGCGATATCAGTAAATTAGAAAACGGTTCGGCAAATCCTTCGATAAAAACTTTGCAAAGACTTGCAAACGGTTTGGGTATGATGTTAAAAATTGAATTTGTTCCGGTTAAATAATTTTAAAGGACTAGATTTTTCTAGTCCTTTCTTTTTTATTTTAACTCGGTTTATATGCTAAGCATGACACGATTAAAACGAATAAATTAAGTATTAGTGCCAATACAAAAGGTTGCTTCTTTTTCTTCTTGATGATAGCAAGAGGCAATGCAATTAACGAAGCTATTGTGCCGACGAACGAGCCTACAACAAAAATGGCATAAATAATATTAAGCATATATAATCACCTTTTTGACGGTCTGTATCCGGCGGCTTGAGCTTCTTCTTCAGTGAAAAACCATTCTTCTGGGTCTGTTCTATCATAATACGCACCACCAGGAACATGATATATTTTCTTTCCCTTGTTTATATTACCTTTGATTGTTTCACCATTTGGACCTTGTCCAGAATAAGTTCTAGCCGGTTTAGTGGTTTCTCTTTCATTGTTGGATTGAGCTATCGCCGCCTGCTGTCTTGCCTGTTCTTCAGCTTTTTGTTTGCTGGCATCTATATCGCTTATTGTATGTTCAACTGCATTTGTCTTGCTGTTGTATAATACTTGCCCGTCATATTTAACATCTCCCAGTGCGTTATTGGCAAGAAGTGCCAAAGTTAATACTTTACCGCCGGAAGATATTTCATAGGTTTTACCATCCCTATTGAATTTAGAATCTGTAATAGTAAAATCACCGGCTCCGCATTGCTGTAAAATGCTTACTATCTTTTCAGCTTCTGCTTCATCCACGTTTGTGCTATCCATTACAGATTGCACCTGCGGCGGGATTTCTTTCTTCTCTTCCTGTATTGGTTGCTGTTCCGTTTGCGCTACAGTTTCTTGTACAGGTTTTTGCTCATCATCTCCGCCGCCAAATAGCGCAAACAGGAAAACTGCTGCAAAAATCCCTGTTAAAATTTTTTTGGTTTTAGTATTAAATTCACCGTATTTCCATAGCAGATAAGCACCGACTGGAAACACACATAAAAGCAATATACCAATACCCCAACTTTTTTGATACCATTTCTTATTTATATTCGCAGAACTTGAAACATCTTCTTGCATGATATTTTTTATAAGTGTTTCTGTATCGATCTTAGGAACATCATAATACCCTTCCGGCGGATTATTTTTTAATTCTTCTGCGCCTAACTCGGTCAAAATATAGCGTCTGTCTTTTACATAAGTTTCAAGTTCGTTATCAGAAAAATTTTCAAATATCCTATCTAATAATTCGGATTTGCGACCGGTAAGTTTTAACTTTTTAATCCGTAATATTTCTTTTAAATCTGGTATGGTCAAATAAGCAATACTTTCTTTGGTATCAGATATTCGTAAATAGTTATCTTTTAAAAGTCTTTTTATTATTTCTTTATAGTTACTTAACTCAGGTAACATATAATCCAGTAATTTATAGCCTACTATTTTATTATTAGAATAATTCAGTATATAACGTTCTTTTCTAGGTAACATGATACACCTCTATATTTAAAATAAGCTACCTAATATACCAATAGCAGCATTAACATTGGCTTTTCTTTCAGCTTTTTTTACAGCCTTTTCGTGGGCTTTTTTCTGTTCTTCAATAGCTTTTTCTTTTTGTTCAGCCTGTTCTTGTTCCTCTTTTTCCTTTTGCTCTTTGATATCTTGTTGCTGTTTATTATATTCTGCTAGCTTTTCATCACGACCAACTAATTCAGCGGCTTTTTGCTTTAAATCTTCACTTACCGTATCTGGAGCAATAGTAAAAGAGCGTCCGTTTAAATTAAGGGTATTTGTTACAGGATTAGCCTTATCATAACTATATTCTATATAATCATAAACATTAATAATATTATTTTTAAATGATAAATTAATATGCTCTACAATATATTTACCTTCAGGTTGACTATCAAATTTTATCCACATATCACACATATCAATTTCTGGATGATATTTTATCGTTTGTGTATCTACATAAGTACTGAATTTTTCGTTTGAGCTAATCCAAAACCAACGATTATCATCATTTTCTTCTGCAAAAGCGATAGATGACCATAATGAAAATATCATTATAAATAACAATATAGATTTTTTTCTCATAATTGATTGCCTCTTATAATAATGTGCTTAAAATTCTGTGAACTTCCCTGGGGTCAGGGTCTTTTTCTGAAATCACTTTAGTGATTAAATCAGCGTCTAAATCGCTGGAATGAGAAAGTAAATGTATGGCGAACTGATTTGCTTCTTTTTCCCTGCGACTAGGTACATAGTAATTCATATCTGCATGTAGGTAATATCCGTATCCTTTATGTAAGATTGCGTGCCCTAATTCATGGCAGACAACAATCTTTTGTGCTTCATATGGCAGATTGGCATTGAGTACAATAAATTTTCTGCGCAGAACTCTAACCAAAAAGCCGCGTATCGTATTCGGTAGCTTCAATCGTAGTATATCAATGTTCATATAACATGCAATTTCAAACGGATTACTTGTACCGTATTTTTTAACTAAATTTCTTGCCCGTACCTTGTAATTATACATTTATACCGCCTACTTTTTGCGTTTATTTTTCTTTTTGGCTTTATAAAATATAAACTCTAGCGCATCTCTTATCTCTTGGCGGTCTTCTTCACTTAGTTTCATTACTTCGCCATCAAACATAATCTCTGATTGATTTAGAAACTTTTCAAGGTCTGCGGGCTTCTTTTTGTCCACCTCTTTCTTATCTACTGTTTCGACATCATTGCCTAAAATGTAATCGGAGGTAACATTGAATAAATTGCATAATTCTTTAATTTTTCTTATCGGTCTTGACTTTCCTGTTTCATATAAAACGTAAGTAGGACGAGCAACACCTATTAATTTAGCAACTTCTCCCTGTGAAAGTTGTCTTTCTTCACGTAATAATCGTAATCTTTCACCAGTAATATTCATCTTTAACACCTCCTGTATAAATATTATATGTTAAAAATCACAACATTAAAAGATGTTAAAAAAAGCAACACAAAACTATTGACAAGTTGAGTATCACAACTTATAATATATTTGTAAGTTAAGTTAAACAACACAAAGGAGTGAAAAAATGAATAAAATTAAACAACAACGACAGCGTAATGGCTTATCACAAGGTGATTTAGCAAAGAAAATAAATGTTTCGCGTTCTACTGTTGCATGTTGGGAAACTAATAAAGCAATGCCAAGGATAGGAACATTAAAAAAAATATCAAAGGTTTTTAAATGTAAAATTGATGATTTATTATAACTTTTTATGTTAAGTTAATCAACATGAGGGGTGTATGTATATGTTAAGTAAGAAATTCAGGTCTAACAAATTTTACCAGGTTACTCGCTACACTTTTAAGTACGGTAACGAATGGGATGAAATGGAAAGCACTGTAACGGTCTGGGACACATATGAAAAGGCAATGGCTTATATCGAAAGATATAGCAGCGGTCTTAAATTTGCAAGTGCACAAATCGAAATGAATAACCTTGATAGAGAAATCACTTACGAAGATTATAAGAAAGGCAATTATAATATCGTATCTTTCCAGAAAATTTATGATGTAACTTTAGATGGCACTGAAGATACTGAGCCGGAAGAAATCATATATATGGCAGATAAAAAAGAAGAACAGAAGGCAGAAAAAGTTGCTCCCCAAAAAGGTGCGTATAAAGTAACTTGTGGCGGTCGTATGGGATATTATTTTGAAACTTTGACCGAAGCAAGAGCTTATGCCGAAAAATACGCTTCAGAAGATAATTTACAGTACAAGATTTTCTTGGAAATCGGTAGGAATATAAAAGAAATTGAAACAATAAAGCCACCGATAAAATACTATATCGTAAAAGGTTATTCGGCACAGTTTAGCAACCTGCGGGCAGCGATAAATTTTGCCAAAGGTGTAAAAGTAGATAAAAGATTAATCATCTATGCTGTACGCTCGATATCAAACCTGTTCCCGGATAATACTTTGGAGCCAATTTGTTCAGTAGCTTGAAAGCAGGTGATTATATGGAACGAGAACAAATTCCGGTATGGGAAAAATACGCAATTACTCCAGAAGAAGCTTCGAAGTTGTTTTCAATTTCAGCTGATTTTTTAAGGCTTGCAGGGCAACTCACAAAAGAAGGCGGTTATGACCTGCCGTGTTTTTGGATTGGTAGCCATTTAAAAATCAATCGTTTGATGATGATTAACTGGATTAATGACAGGTCGGATGGCAGGGAAGATTTCAAGGCGGCACTCTTAAAAAAGAGAATTGAGGAATTTAAAAACGGACTTCATCAGCGGGGCAGAAAAAGAAAAATACGATAGTTTCCGTACATTAAATGTTGAGGTTTATCTTAAATTACTATGAAGCAGGGCGCAGTGTACCGGAGTTTCCGTACAATACCTGTTGAAGTTAATCATCTATGTATATTTTACTACGAAAGGAGATGAAGCAGAATGAATAAGCGGTTCGCAGATTTATGTTATTATGCACGACTTAGTGCAAATATGACAGTGGAAAAGGCTTCCGAATTATTAGAAATTTCACCGAGGACATTAAATTACTACGAGGCAGGTCGTAGTATTCCTGATGAAACGGTTGCCAAAATGGTAAAAATTTATAATTCGCCGGAGTTAGGATATATGTATTTGACGCAAGAAACGGCTACAGGCAGATTAATTTTCACGGCGCAGATAAATACAAGGGGCATAGCGTCAAGAGCCCTTGAACTTAATGTAGCGTTGCGGGAAGTGAATAAGCAGCGTGAAGTTCTGGAAGATATCTGTTATGACGATATCATATCGGATGCCGAAAAGAAAAGTTTTCGAGATTGTATAAAGAACCTTACCCGATTAGCCGCTGCCTGTATCGGTATCAAGATTTTCAGACAAAATAAAAAATCCTGCACTGACGGGAACAGTACAGGATTTCTAAAAGTTAAAAGTTAATTGAAAGTATCTTTATTGTAGCATTACTTTTCAATCTTAGCAAGGAGGAAATATAATGCTTGGTTATATATTAACTTTTATCTTTGGCGGCTTATGGGGTTTTATTGTATGTGCTTTTTTCGTAGGTTGTAATTCTCGCCGTTGGGGTGAGGAATGGGGCGAAGATGAATATTGGAGGAATTACCATGAAAAAAATAACGTTAAGCAAAACAATAACATTGAATAAGAAATTAGTTGAAAAACTGTTAGGCAGAAAAGGGTTTTTAAAGGCGAAAGAGTTCCATTTATTTTGGGATAAATTAATCATAGAGTTTTCAATAAAACGGGAGGCATAAAAAATGAAGTTGATTTCTTTGGAACTTACAAACTTCAAAAATATTAAGCATTTTGTCATGGAAGCCGGAGGCGAGGACAAGAATGTTTACGGCAAAAATGGAGTAGGGAAAACCACTTTAGCGGATGCCTATTATTGGCTCTTAACGGATAAATCAAGCTTGGATAAAAAGCTGGATAACGATATTAAGATTGCCGATAAGCTGACAGGCAATCCGCTAAAAGACGGCGGGATTGAGCACAGCGTTCAAGC
>USIX01000040.1 GCA_900554895.1 uncultured Megamonas sp.
TATAGTCATTTGTATAACATACAATTTAGTGATAAGAAAGCAAAATAGGTGGAGTTTATGCGAATTTTATATAACATAATAGCTATATTGCTTGTTATACTACTGATACCGTACTTTATAGTGCGGACTATTCGGGAAAAAGGTTTTTTGGGACGTATAATTCAAAGTTTTGGTTTTTTACCGGAACATGCTTTAGACAAGGTTGCCGGAAAGAATTGTATTTGGATACATGCATCTTCCGTCGGGGAAATCGTAGCAACCAGTCCTATTATTAAGGAATTTCGTAAAGAGTTTCCGGGAACGCCGATATTAGTATCAGTGGTAACTAATACAGGCTATATTATGGCAAACCGCATTATAAAAGATGCGGACAGTATAATTTATTTTCCGTTGGATATACCGTGGCTTCCGGAACGAATGATAAAGAAGATACAACCACGAGTATTTTTGCCGGTGGAAACAGAGCTGTGGCCGAATTTTTTAAAGGCGGCACGTAAGCACAATGTGCCGGTAATGATGGTAAACGGACGTATCAGCGATAAATCCGTAAAGCGGTATAAATATATGTTCAGTATTTTATCCGATATGATTGGGACAGTAAAAAAGTTTGCTATGCAGTCTGATATAGATGCTTCCTATATTATCCGGCTAGGAGCCGATGAAAAACTGGTAACTGTTACTGGTAATACAAAATTTGACCAGACGTATACGGATGTAAATCCAGAAGAGCGGCAGGCATTGTTGAAAGAATTGTGTCTTGATAATGCGCAGGGGATATTTTTAGCGGGAAGTACTCATAAAGGTGAAGAGGATGCCGTCTTAAAAGCTTTTACGGAGCTGAAGAAAACTCATGTGAATGCAAAACTTCTGATTGCACCGCGCAGTATTTTACGCAAGGATGAAATTGCTGGCATCTGTCATAAATACGGATTTAAAGCGGATTTTCGCACCGTATTGAAAGAAAAACCAAGTTACGACCACGACGTTGTAATTCTCGATACAATAGGTGAGCTTGGCAGAATATATAGTTTGGGCGATGTAGTTTTCGTAGGCGGCAGCTTAATCCGCCATGGTGGTCATAACATTTTGGAACCGGCGGCACACGGCAAAGCGATTATAGTAGGCCCGCATATGTTCAATTTCAAAGATACGCATGTGTTGTTTAGTAAGCGCAATGCTTGTATTACCGTTAAAAATGCCAAGGAATTGACAGGTGTGGTAACGGAATTATTTGATAATCCGCAAAAACGGCATCAGATGGAAGAGGAAACTTTGAATATTATCAGGGATAATAAGGGAGCTTCACGACGCTCGGCCGTAATTTTACGTCAAATGCTGGAAGAGTATGAAGCGAGCCCTGTACAGGTTCGTTCCACGGAAAAAATTGAAAATCTGCAAACATACTTATATAAGCTTGTACATGATGAAAAGAAGAAAAGTATTACAGAGAAAGCTTTTTTGGGTTTACTGTATAGTTTTTCTTTGATATATCGTGGACTTGTAAAGTTTCAGCTCAATTTGTATCGATGGGGCGTGAAAAAACAGGTTAAATTGGACTGCTTTGTCATAAGTATCGGCAATATTACGGTGGGCGGTACAGGCAAAACGCCTACAGCAAAACTTTTAGCGCGGTATATACGTGATTTGGGTTATAATATAGCCATTTTAAACCGCGGCTACAGGGCAAAATGGAAAGGCGAAGTGGGCGTAGTGTCCGATGGACATACGGTATTCATGACGGCGGATGAAGCAGGTGATGAAGCGTATTTATTGGCTAGAAGTCTGCCGGATATCCCTGTTCTAATCGGTACGGATAGAACTGTTTCGGGTAAATATGCCGTAGATAATTTTAATGTGGATGTGGTAATTCTAGATGATGGTTATCAGCACTGGAAACTGAAGCGTGATTTGAATATTGTACTTGTTGATGCAATCAATATTTTCGGTAACGGTCATATGCTGCCACGCGGCACGCTCAGAGAACCGCTTACACATTTGAATAGAGCCGATATCTGTTTGCTGACAAAGGTGGACCAGGCTGCAGAGGGTGCTTGTGAGGAAATTCGTAGCACTTTGGCAAAATACAATAATCATGCTCTGGTTGTGGAAAGTACGCATAAACCGTTAGGTTTTATAGAAATCGGCAATCTTTTCAGTAAAGAGGCTAAGGAGATACTGTCTATAGATACAATGAGGGGACACAGAATAATTGCAATGTCGGCAATCGGCAATCCTGCTTCATTTGAACAGACGCTCAGTGATATCGGGGCAGTGATTACGGAAAGTCTGCGTTTTCCTGACCATCACGATTATACGGAACAGGAAATCAGGGAGGTAATGCACCAAGCTGAAGAACAAGGTGCTGAAGCTATTGTAATCACGGATAAGGATGCTGTAAAAATTCCACAAACGTTGCTTACAAAAAAGAGACCTGTACCAATTTATATTATCAGTATAGAAGTTACATTTATAAACAATGCGGATACGGCATTTAATTTCATAAAAAATAAATTGCCGCAAAAGAAAGGAAATATGAAATGAAAATTGTATGTGTAATACCTGCACGTTATGCTTCAACAAGATTGCCAGGCAAACCGCTTGCAGATATCGCCGGAAAACCGATGGTTGTACGTACGTATGAACGTGCACTGCTTGCCAAAAAGCCTAGTGAAGTAATCGTAGCCGTTGATGATGAACGAGTTTTAAGTGCAGTGCAAAGTGCCGGCGGAAAAGCTGTGATGACGGCTAAAAATCATCCTACTGGAACGGACAGACTGGCGGAAGTTGCGGAAAAATTTCCGGATGCGGACGTAATAATTAATATTCAGGGAGATGAACCACTCATTGACCCGCAGATTATCGATGCTTTGGCGCAGGTTTTTGTAGATGATGAAAGCTTGCAGATGGCGACAGTGAAAACGCCGATGACGGAAGAAGAAAAAAATAAGCCGGGAAATGTAAAAGTAGTTACGGATAAAAATGAATTTGCCCTGTATTTTTCTCGTTCTTTAATTCCGTATCCGCGTGAAAATACAGGTGTTACGGTTTATAAACATATCGGTATTTACGGTTATCGCAGGGATTTTCTGCTGCAGTATGCTAAAATGCAGCCGACGCCGCTGGAGCAGACAGAGTCTTTAGAGCAGCTTCGTGCCTTGGAAAACGGCTACAAAATAAAAGTGATTACAACAGATAAACATTTTGTCGGTGTCGATACGCCGGAAGATTTAGCTGAAGTAAATAAAATTTATCAGAATTTAAATTTATAAGATTGGAAGTGTTGTTAATGCATACAGTAAAAATCGCCAATTTTGAAGTAGGAGCAGGCAATCCGCTCGTATTGCTTGCCGGACCTTGTGTTCTGGAGTCGTATGAACGTTCTTTGTATATTGGCAGAACAATTAAGGAAATTACCTCTCGTCTTGGTATTCCGTACGTATTTAAAGCTTCTTTTGATAAGGCGAACCGTTCTTCGTATAATGGATATCGTGGTCCGGGTCTTGAAAAGGGTCTTGAGTGGCTCAAATCCATCAAAGAAGAACTCGGTGTACCGGTTGTAACGGATATTCATAATGAACAGCAGGTAGAACCTGTTTCTAAAGTTGTGGATGTACTGCAGATACCGGCATTTTTGAGTCGTCAAACGGATTTACTTTATACTGCGGCAAAATCAGGTGCTGTCGTAAATGTCAAAAAAGGACAGTTTTTAGCCCCGGCGGATATGAAAAATGTCGTTAAGAAAATTGAAGAAGCAGGTTCTGAAAAAATTCTTCTGACGGAACGCGGTGCAACGTTCGGCTATAATAATCTTGTTGTAGATATGCGTTCATTCCCGATTATGCGTTCTACAGGATATCCTGTGATTTTTGATGCAACGCACAGTGTGCAGCTTCCGGGCGGTGCAGGTACGAAATCAGCCGGCAATCGTGAATACGTGGAATATCTGGCAAGAGCGGCGGCAGGTGCAGGCGTCGACGGTTTTTTCATGGAAGTACATGATAATCCGGAAGAAGCTCTTTGCGACGGACCGAATATGGTTTATCTTGATAAATTGGAAGATTTGCTGAAAGATTTAATCGCCATCAATGAAATTACGAAGAAAAAAATAAATAAATAATTAAATTAAAGGGATTTTTTGAGAGTTAATTTTTACGAGGTATAGATAAATGATAAAAGAAAAAGCAATAGAAACACTGCAGATAGAAGCTGAGGCCGTAAAAAAACTGATTGGGCACATTGATGATGAATTTGAAGCTACAGTTAAAGCGATGCTAGCATGTCAGGGTCGTATTATCGTTACAGGTATGGGAAAATCCGGACATGTGGGAAGAAAGATTGCAGCAAGTCTTGCCAGCACGGGTACACCGTCATTTTTTATGCATCCGGCGGAGGCGTTTCACGGCGACCTCGGCATGGTTACGGCAAACGATATGGTACTTGCCATTTCCAACAGCGGCGAGTCGAATGAAATCGTGAATATACTGCCTATAATCAAACGTATCGGTGCGAAAATTATCGCTATGAGCGGCAGACGTACTTCCACCCTGGGCAAAAATGCCGATTACTATATCGATATAAGCGTAGAACGTGAAGCCTGCCCGCTCGGTCTTGCTCCGACAACAAGCACGACGGCAACACTTGCTATGGGCGATGCTATAACAATTGCAGCAATGTCTTCACGCAATTTTACGGCACAGGATTTTGCCGTATTCCATCCGGGCGGGGCGCTTGGCAGAAGACTTCTGCTTAAAGTGGAAAATGTTATGCACTCCGGTGAGGACAATCCTGTAATTTCCGTACACAAGACGGCAAAAGAAGCACTGTTTTTAATGACGGCAAAAGGGCTCGGTGCAACTTCTGTTGTGGATGAAAATGGTAAATTCATCGGTCTTGTGACGGACGGTGATATTCGCCGTATGCTTGCCAAAGGTGCAGAATTCTTAAATGAACCGGTAGAAGATTTAATGACGAAAAATCCTGTTGTTATAACAAAAGACAAAATGGCGGCAGAAGCACTCAGTATGATGGAAAAACATCAGCCGAAACCGATTACGGTACTGCCTGTTATTGATAAAGAGAAAAATGAACCGGTGGGAATTGTACATCTTACCGATTTACTTCGTCAGGGAGTGGTTTAATGCGGTACAGTGAAGACGCATTTTTAAGAGCGCAGCGAGTCAAGATGATAATTCTTGATGTCGACGGCGTGTTGACTGATGGCTCCGTCTGTGTAGGTGCAGACGGAGAGTTATTTAAAACGTTTAATGTGCGGGACGGTCTGGGCATAACACTTGCCCAGAAGTTCGGCATAAAGACGGCGATTATTACGGGACGCGAGTCGAAAATGCTGGCATTTCGTGCCAGAGAATTAAAAATAAATGCTTTCTATCAGAATAAAAAAAATAAAATTCCGGCTTATTATGAACTTCAGACGGAATTTAACTTAAAACCAGAGGAGTTTGCGTATATCGGTGACGATTTGTTCGATTTGGCCGTTATGAATGACGTGGGCTTTCCGGCGACAGTAGCGGATGCTACGGATGAAGCAAAATCAGTAGCCGTGTTTGAAAGTGATTTTGCCGGCGGTCATGGTGCAGTAAGACAGATTATTGAATTTATCTTAAAGGCACAGGGCAAATGGCAAAGTATTGTTGACGGTTACATGCACATAAAACATGAAAATAAAACAGATGAAGGCATTTCACAATAAAATTTATGCTGATAAACTGATAATGATAAGGGTGTTACAATGAAGTATAAATTATTAAAATGGTTCAGTGCGTTTTTGTGCTGTTTGTCGCATAAAAACCTGTTAAGACTGGGACATGTACTTGGCATATTGTACTTTCACCTGATAGCTAAGGAACGTAATCGTGCAGTGGACCGCATGATGAAATCGTTTCACAACAGTGAAGAGGAAGCAAGAAGGATAATAAAAAATTCATTTATCAATCTCAGTCAGAATGTCTTGGAAATTTTATATATGCCGCGTTTGAAAAAAGACGATTTTAAATATATAAAATTTGAAGGACTGGATATTTTAAAAAGGGAATATGCCAAAAAAAGAGGCATTGTGATATTAACGGCCCATATCGGTACCTGGGAATGGCTGGCAGCAGGACTTGTAAAAGCGGGATTTTCTGTTACAGCGCTTGCAAAACCGCAGCCGGATTCGCAGTATACAAAGCTTTTAGATGAATATCGTGCTCAAGTGGGAGTGGAAATTTTTGCCCGAGGCGCAGCTTCAGAACTTCTGGCAGCGACAAGAGCCTTGAAAAAAGGTCGCATACTGGGCTTTCTGGCTGACCAGGATGCAGGACCGGGCGGAGCTTTTATTGAATTTTTAGGTGAGGTATGTTCGACTCCTATGGGACCGGCCGTATTTGCCCGTAAATTCATGTCGCCGGTAGTTCCGGCATTTATTATCCGCCAAAGTGACGGTACGCATAAAATAGAAATTTCCGAACCGATAGTATATAATGATACAGGAAATACGAATGATGATTTATTTGATTTTACAAAACGTATGACGAAAGTCATTGAAAATCAGATAATCGCTCATCCTACTCAGTGGATTTGGTTCCAGAAGCGATGGAATACCCGTCCGGAAGAGCAGAAGAAAAATAAAATTCATACAGTAAAAACGTCTAGGGTGGTCAAAGATGACTAAGAAGGTGGCTGTTAACAAGAAAAAAATAGCTGTATATCTGTTGGCATTGTTTGCTATAGGTCTTATTTACTGGGCATACGCCAGCAGACCGAATACGGATACGTCAGGAGAAAAACCGGCGGCAAGAATTATGACATATCACAATAATTCCATGAAAGAGGAAATTAACGGCAAATTGATTTGGGAATGTTATGCGGAAACCATGACGGTAAATCAGGATACGAATGTTGTTGATATGGACAATATTAAAGGCACTTTTTATCGTGAAGACGGTAATAAGGTTGAAATAACGGCAAAAAAAGCAGTATATGACCAGACAAAGAAAAATATTGAAATCACTGAAGGAATAGAGGCTCATTCGACAGATGACATGACTTTTAAAACGGATAAAGTCATCTGGGACGGCGAGCAGAAAATCTTAACATGTGAAGGAAATGTGAAGATTACTAAACCGGAGCTGGTGGCAACCGGCGATAAAGCAGAAAGCAAGGATGCTTTTCAGAATTTCAAATTAATGGGAAATGCGCATATTATAAAAGGGGATACTAATCAATGAAACAATATGGTAAAATAAAAACCGCACTTGCAGCCGTTTTATGCGGTTGCTTCATTTTAGGCGGAACAGCCGTAGCCGCTGACGGGCCTATTGAGCTTACCGGCGATGTCATTGAATATGATGCACGTACTGATATGGCAAAAGCCACGGGCGGTGTAAAAGTTACGCGTGACGGCGGCGTGCTTACGGGAGCGGAAGCTACGTACAATTTCAAAACGCAGGAAGTTACGGTAACAGGTGGTGTTACGGCTGTAAAAGACGATATGAATTTAAAAGCGGATAAACTGTTTTCCACGCCAAATCAGGAATACGTAGCAGACGGCAACGTAGTGGCAATTAAAGGCGAAAATACTCTGGTTGGTCCGCAAATTCGTTACAACCAGGCAACAAGTGATATTTCCATGCCGAGTGGCGGCAGTGCTACAGGTCCGCAGGCAGATATTAAAGGTGATGTGCTGACGGGTAATCTGAATACGCAGCAGTATCATGCTGTCGGTAATGTATATCTGAACAGCAAGACGAATGACGTACAGTCTACGAGCAATGAAGCGACGTATACAGGCAACGGTGAAAACTTTACATTTACGGCAAACGGCAGTGTCAATATAAAAAGTCCTTCCCGCAATATTGTGACGAACAGTGATAATGCTGTTTACAATAGTGCGGAAAACGGTAAACTTGTATTGACGGGAAATGCCGTAGCAACTCAGAACAACAATATTGTCAGAGGCAATACTTTGACAGTATATATGGGAGATAATATAAATATTGAATAATTTTAAAAGAAATGAGTGACGCAGTTTGCATATTGAGGTAAAAAATCTTATAAAAGAATATAAAGGAACGCCGGTTGTAAAAGATGTCTCTCTTGATGTAAACAAGGGAGAGATTGTAGGGCTTTTAGGTCCTAACGGTGCAGGAAAGACGACAACTTTTTATATGATTGTAGGCATTGAAAAGCCGACCTCTGGCAAAGTGTTTATTTCTGATATAAATATAACGCGACTTCCGATAAATAAACGTGCTGAGCTGGGGATAAGCTATCTGGCACAGGAAGCTTCTATTTTTCGCAAGCTGACGGTAGAGGATAATCTGCGGGCGATTTTGCAGACGACAAAATTACCGAAGCAGCAGCAGGAAAAGAAAATAAATGATTTATTAGAGGAATTCAATATCACTCATATCAGAACGAGACTCGGTATGCAGCTTTCCGGTGGTGAACGCCGCCGTGTGGAAATTGCCAGAGGCTTGGCACTGGAACCTCATTTCATGCTTTTGGATGAACCGTTTGCTGGTATTGACCCACTTGCCGTGGCTGATATTCAGGGAATAATAGGTTATTTGAAACAGCGCGGCATGGGTATTTTGATTACGGACCACAATGTGAGAGAAACGCTGAAAATTGTGGACAGAGCCTATATTATGAACAGCGGACAGATTTTGCTGGAAGGCGACAGTGATACGATTGCTAATAGTGAACTGGCACGTAAATTCTATTTGGGTGAAGACTTTAAATTATAGGAGAGAATGAAAAGATGCGTATTTTAGATAAATATATATTGAAAGAGACGATAATGACCTTTATCTTTGGCATCTGTGCATTCTCCGCCGTATTTTTAGGGTCGGGAACGCTTCTGCGTATTGCACAGTATATCACGCAGTACGGTGCGTCTTTTTCAGCCATAGTCCGCTTAATTATTTACAGTTTGCCGGGAATTGTTGTCTGGACATTCCCGATGTCAATGCTGCTTGCTTCGCTTCTAACTTTCGGCCGTTTGTCCGGCAACAGCGAAATAATCGCAATGAAAGCTTGCGGTGTAAGTTTCAAGCGTCTTGTTACGCCGGTTATTATCTTTTCTCTGGGTGTAAGTATTTTTTCCGTAGGATTTAATGAATATGTAGTACCGGCATCCAATCAGGCTTATGCTGATTTGGTACGTTACGAAATACAGGGAAATACGGCTCCGGCTTCACAGGACCATATCATTATCAAACAGATACAGGACGGAAATATTCAGCGTCTTGTTTATGCGCGCCGCTATGATGCGGAGACAGGACGGCTCGACAATCTGTCCATTCAGGAATTTGAAAAGAATAAAATGGTTCGTGTGGAAAATGCGCAGTATGCACAGTGGGATAATGATGACTGGATTATGTACAACGGCGTACTGTACGATTTGTCCCAGCCGGGTACAGAACGCATGATGAAATTTGATTCGCAGGTATTGCCTATCAATCAAAGTCCTAATCAGATAATCAGAAGTCAGAAAAAACCGGATGAAATGAGTATCAAGGAACTTAGAGAACAGATTGATATCATGCAGTCGCAGTATGTGGATACACGAAAACTGGAAACAGAATTGTATCAGCGCTTTACGATACCCCTGGCAAGCCTTATGTTTGCCTTAATCGGTGCGCCGCTTGGCATTCAGCCGAATAGAAGTTCGTCGTCCATCGGTTTTGGGATAAGTATTATAATTATATTTATTTACTATACACTGATGACACTGGCAGGCGCTATTGGTCAAGGTTCATTCATTCCGCCGGCAGTTGCCGTATGGATACCGAATATTGTAACCTTGATTGTAGGCTGTTATTTAATACGTAAAGAGTCAAGATAAAATAGGAAAAGTAGGTGAGAAGCCATGTATGGCATTATGCTGATTGTAGTATTGGTTTTGACCGGTGGTGTAATTGCCTTTATTGGCGACCGCCTGGGCAGCAAAGTCGGTAAGAAAAAGCTGTCCTTATTCGGAATGAGGCCGAAACATACCTCAATACTTGTAACAATAGTTACAGGTATACTGATAACCACGGTTACTTTCGGCGTATTGGCAGTAGCTTCCGAAAATGTCAGAACGGCACTTTTCGGTATGGAAAAACTGCGTGAAGAAATGAAATCGACACAGGATGATTTAATGGATGCAACTATTTCATTGGAAACAATGAAAAAAGATTTGACATCCACTAAAGAAGAGTACGATAAATCAAGAAAAGAATTGGAAAAATCACAGCAGGAACTTGAGGAAGCGCAAAATTCGGCGGAGATTTTGAAAAGGCAGCAGGCACGGCTTGAAGAGCGTAATGGACAGCTTTGGGCGGACAATCAAAATCTTATAGGCACAAACAGTCAGCTGGCGGCGGAAAATGACATATTGGCGGCAAACAATCAGGGTCTTAAAGCAGACAATGCCAATTTGGAACAGCTCAACAGCGATTTGCAAAAGGGTATAGAAAATATGCGGGAGCGTCCGATTATTTATCGTGTCGGCGAACTTTTGGCGAGCGGTGTCATAAAGAAAACGGATAATCCCGGGCAGATACAGCATGATTTGAGTCAGATTGTAGCACTGGCAAACAGTAAGATTGTTGACCGTTTGGGCCAAGAAGATGCTAAAAACGGTGTATGGATTTATCCGACGGAATATCAGGCGGCAATAGAGCAGCTTTTACATGCCGATACGGATATGGTCGTACGTTTAATTGTCGCTGCCAATCTGGTAAAAGGCGATGCTGTACTCACGGATTTGGAACTTCATCCTAACCGTACCGTATATCAGAAAGATGAACTTGTATATCAGAAAGTATATAATGTTTCTATTGAAGGAACGAATACGGAATTACTTATAAGCGATTTTCTGCGCAATGTGAATACGACGGCAGTCGGTAACGGCATTTTGCCTAATCCGCTTACGGGTGCAGTCGGAGTGATAAGCGGCAATCAGATTTATTCCATTGATAAAGCACTTCAAAGTTCAAAAGGAAATATTCTGGTCAGTGCATATGCAGTGCAGAATACGGACGTACTAGGTCCTTTGCGCCTGAATATAATTTTGCGTCAGGAAGGTGATGGAAATGAGTGATTATTTTATTTCCATCGACCCTGGCAGGGAAAAAACGGGCATAGCCATATTATCATTGTCGGGCAGCGTAATTTGGCATGATATCGTAAATTCGGAATATCTGACCGATGAAATAAAAAATATTTCAGCTGAGTATGATACGGATTTGCTGATAATTGGCAGCGGTACAAGCAGTAAACAGAAACAGCAGCTCATAAAGAAAAATCTGCCGTCTTTGAATATAGTAGTAGTAGATGAATACAGGACGACGGACGAAGCGCGTAAACTTTATTTTGCAGACAATCCGCCGCAGGGCCTGAAAAAATTCATTCCTCTAGGCATGCAGACGCCGCCCGTTCCAGTAGATGACTATGCTGCAATTGTTATCGGCAGAAGGTATTTGAAACAAAATAGATAAATATTTAACTGCATTGTTAAAAGAAATTTTTTTAACAATGCAGTTTTTTTGTTGCGATGAAATATGACATTTGTTACTTAATCTGCTGACAGGGATAATGATATAATAAAATAATGGATTAAAAGCAGGTGAGGATATGCACAGAAAAAATTTTATCTGGAAAATAGTAATAGCAATAAATATTATATTTATATACTGCATTTACTTGCAGTACATGCTGCCGAGCAGGGAGCACCATGTTTTCGGCGTTACATATATGACGATGAACAATCCGTTTTATAAAATTATCAATAATGAAATACTGAAAGTGGTGGAAGAACACGGTGATATTCTGATAACGTTGGACCCAGCTCTGGATATAGAAAAACAGAATGAACAGATTTATGATATGGTGGATAAAGATGTGGACGGTATATTCGTCAATCCGATAGATTTCAAGAAAAATACGCCGGCATTGCAGGCGGCTAAAGAGGCAGGCATTCCGATTATCATAATCGACTCGCCGGTTCAGGACAGTGAACTGGTCAACTGTACTGTTGTTTCGGATAATTACGATGCGGGAGTACAGTGTGCCCGGGAAATGATGAAGCGGGTGCCGAGTGCGAATATTATATTACTAAAGCATACTACGGCGCAGTCGGCGAAAGAACGCATTGACGGTTTCTGCGCTGCGATTGCCGGAAACAATAATTATAAAATCGTCAATGAAAGCGAATGCGAGGGACAGCTGGAAAAAGCCATGCCGGCCGTGCAGAGAATGCTGGAGGAAACGCCGCAGGCCAATGTTATTATGGCGCTAAACGACCCCAGTGCGCTCGGGGCGATAGCGGCTTTGGAGGAAAAACAGCGGTATGATGTTCTGGTATACGGCGTTGACGGGACACCGGATATGAAATCGCTGTTTGCCTACAATCAGGCAGCGGCGGGAACGGTAGCGCAGTCGCCTATTTCCATCGGCAGGATAGCTGGAGAAAAAATGTATGAGATTTTGGCGGGAAAAAATGTGGAGAAAGAAGTCATAATCCCCGTTTCCTTTATAAATAAGGATAATCTGAGCGAGTATGACGAAAAGGGCTGGCAGTGATGAAACATACGAATTTATATTATTTGTCGATAATACGCAAAATAATGGTACTGGTGAATTTTATCAATATACTGTTTCTGGCGGCGATTGTTCTGTTCACGAGCAAGTATATTATTGAAAATCAGCTGGCGCGAGAATTTCTGGAGCGGATTTTTTACATGCCGAAATCGCCGGAGCTGGTGTTCTGGGGCTCGATACTGTTGTTCGGCGTGCTCGTTTATCTCATGTATCACCGGGACAGTAGGATTATCGAGCATAAAATAGTCAATAATATCTATAATTTCGGCGAAGCCGCCATTTGTTTCGCCATAATATATCTATTGTACATGACGTACAACGGTCTTATATTGCTTATTTTCTGCGACTGCATTTATAATTTCAAAGATGATAAATATGCCAAATACATGCTGATAGCTCTAATCGGCATGTATCTGATTACGAACTGGGATATATTTACATATTTTATGCCGCTGATGAATTTCCAGCAGTATTTTCAGATTTACGATGTGAGTTTTAAAAATCTACTTTTGATAGGGAAAAATATTCTGGAAATGCTTAATATACTGCTGTTCATTATTTTCATGTCGGTGTATCTGGTGGGTCAAATTCAGGAAAACAAATATATTTCCAGAAAACTTACGATGATTTCAATAGTCAATCAGAAATTGCAAAGATATGCCGTAGCTACGGAAAAAATCGGTGAAAACAATGAACGCAAAAGGCTGGCTAGGGAAATTCACGATACAGTGGGACATGCGCTGGCGGGTGTGGCGGCCGGTATTGATGCCTGCATCGTGATGATTGACACCAATCCGGAAGCGACGAAAAAACAGCTCAAAGTCATTTCCAAAGTCGTGCGGCAGGGCATGGTGGACGTGCGCAAGTCGCTCAATCGGCTAAGACCGGGAGCTTTGGAAAAGCAGGGCTTTAAAGAAGCGATAGAAAAGATGATTAATGAATTTGCCAGTATCGGCGAGGTGGATATCAGTCTTGACTACCGGTTGGAAAATCTGGATTTGGAAAACACGACGGAGGATATACTGTTTCGGACAATTCAGGAGAGCATGACAAATTCGGTAAGGCACGGCGGTGCAAGCAAAATAAATATAGCGCTGTATTTAAAAGACGGCAATCTGTGCTTGACGATAAAGGATAATGGTATCGGCTGCGAGAATATTACATACGGTTTCGGCTTAAAGCAGATGAAGGAACGTATAGCCATTATAAACGGAACAGTCAAGTTTAAAGGTACAGACGGTTTTGCGGTGTTGGTGAAGATACCGATTATAAAATAATATCAGAGGTGTAGTGTGATGATTAGAATTGTAATAGCGGATGACCAGGAGCTAATAAGAGAGTCGCTTAAAATAATACTGAGTACGCATAAGGATGTGGAGATAGTCGGCGTGGCGGCGGACGGTTTTGAGGTGCTGGATATCTTGAAGCATAATGAAGTCGATATCATTCTGATGGATATCCGTATGCCGCGTATGGACGGCGTGTACTGCACGAAAATAGTCAAGGAGCAGTATCCTAATACGAAAGTCGTTATTTTGACGACATTTAATGATGATGATTTCGTATTTAGTGCGCTGAAGTACGGGGCGAGCGGCTATCTGTTGAAAGACGTTAGCATGGATGAGCTGTACAGTGATATCGTAACTGTCTATAAGGGCGGGGCGCTGATTAATCCCGACATAGCGACGAAGGTATTCAGCATGTTTACGAAGATGTCGCAGCGCAATATGATTATTCAGGTGGATGAAACGTTTCTGAAGGATATCAGCAAAACGGAATGGAAAGTAATTCAGCAGATAGGCTGCGGTCTGTCCAATAAGGAAATCGCGCAGAAATTGTTTCTGTCGGAAGGCACGGTGCGCAATTATCTAAGCTCCATACTGTCGAAGCTGAATTTGCGGGACAGGACGCAGCTTGCTATTTGGGCGGTGCAGACGGGACAGACGATAAGGGATTTTGACAATGAGTAAAGTTAAATGGATTATCGGCGCCGTCATAATTGCAGTAGCCGCGTTGATGTACTGGTCGTATAATCAGACCGTCGTGCTGAAAGTCGGCGTATTTGCCGGCAGCAACTGGGACGTGCCGAGCGGCAACGGCTACAAACTTATAGATGATGCGATAGAGCGGTTTGAACAGCAGCATCCCGATATAAAGGTAGAATATACGAGCGGGATTTTAAAGGAAGATTATTCTCTGTGGCTGGCAAACCAATTCGTTAAGGGCGAAGAGCCGGACGTTTTCATCGTGCTGGATGATGATTTCAATACGCTCAGTTCTATCGGGGCATTGAAGGATTTGACGGGATTTATTGAAAACGATAAAGATTTTGCTATAGAAAATTATTATAAAAGCGTTTTACAGACGGGGCAGTATGAAGGCAGGCAGTACGCTCTGCCGTATGAAAGTAATCCGAAACTGATGTTTGTCAACAAGACGCTGCTGGAAAAAGAGGGTATATCTATGCCGGACAATGACTGGACACTGGACGAATTTTATGACATATGTAAAAAAGTTACGAAGGACAGCGACGGAGACGGCATGATTGACCAGTACGGATATTACAATTACACCTGGCTCGATGCGGTGAACGGCTACAATCTGCAATTATTTAATGAAAAAGGTACGGAATGCTATTTAAACAGGGATGAATTAAAAGAAACGCTGACCTTTATGCAGAATTTAAATAAGCTGAACAGGGGTTATACCGTAACGGCCGGTGATTTTGACATGGGAAAAGTCGTATTTGCGCCGATGCCTTTTTCGCAGTACAGAGCGTATAAGCCGTATCCGTGGAGCATAAAGAAATATTCCACGTTTGAATGGGACTGTGTGCGCATGCCGGTGGCGAAAGGGAAAAAGCACGTCAGCGAAGTATCGTCGCTGCTCATGGCGATATCGGCAAAATCCAGTCACAGCGAAGCGGCATGGGATTTTTTGAAAATGCTTACATATGATGAAATCTCGCAACAGGAACTGCTGGAATATTCGCAGGGAATACCGTCGCTGAAATCGGTGATACGCTCCGGCAAAGTCAATGATTTGCTCAATAAGGACAGTATGCAGGAAAGTCAGGTGAATATGAGTCTGCTGGATGATGTAATGGAGAATGCGCTGATATCGGGGCAGTTTAAAAAATATAAGACGGCTTTGAGCATTATGGACAGAAAGATGCAGCAGATAGTTCAGGGCAATGAAGATTTGGATATGGCGCTAATCGGCCTGCAAAAGGAAGTAAATAAATATCTGAAAAACTGAAGGCTACAATACGTAGCCTTTTTTTATGTCTGTTATGCCGGTGGAATAATGAACCTGTACAAGCAGTACAATACTTTATATTCGCTCGATGTTGTCACTTAACCTCACTAAATATAAAGTATTATACTGCTTTAGGCCATTAACCGGCACAACAGAGGGGATATGACAAATGTCATAGAGAGAAATATAAAAAGTCACATGAAAGATGTGATTTTAGACACGTTAAATAATTGTGAGGATTTGCTAAAATTATTTGTGTTAAGAGAATTGTTAGAAAAGTAACGAAAAATAAATCGAGGAGGTTAAACAATGAAATATGTGATACTGGTAAGTCACGGCAAGTTTGCCGAAGGGCTGGCGAATGCACTGTCCATGCTGGTCGGCAAAAGAGAGGACATCATCGCTGTAGGCCTTGAGGACGGAAAAAGCGTGGATGAATTTACAGAACTGTTCACCAAGACGGTAGATAAAATTACAACGGACGATGAAGTGGTATTGCTCGGTGATTTAATCGGCGGTTCGCCGCTGACAAATGCCATAAACGTATTAAACGGTAAAGGCGTAAAAATGATTATAATCGGCGGCATGAATTTGCCGGTGGCTCTGACATCTGTCATGATGAAGGATACATTTGCACTTGAAGATTTGGCGCAGCAGGTTTTGCAGGAAGCGCACGGTGCTTTGCGTGAATTCAAAATCGAAGCATCCGATGATGATGACGATATTTGATTGATATTTAATTATTTATGATAAATTTGAGGAGGAATTATTTATGTCAGTTTCATTTATTCGTATTGACTCATTAGAGAAGACAAAATCTCGGTCAACGACACTGGAAGAAGA
>USIX01000041.1 GCA_900554895.1 uncultured Megamonas sp.
ACGATCAATTTACAAGGTGTCACATTCCGATTTATTGATACAGCTGGAATCCGTCTACCTTTAACAAGGTATATAAAGGCTTCACCGAGCCTTTTTAAATCAACACTGCATAGACACAAATTTATTTATTTTTTTAGGCAGAAGCCCGAAAGCCTCTGCCTATCTCTTGCATTATTCCGTTAAAAATCATATAATTTAATTAGGAAAATTTTAGCTTGCTATCTGCATTGTTCATCAGTGCGGATAGCTTTTTTTATTGCTTCTATGTCGTGTATATTCAGAAATACATTATCTACATATTCCTGCATTGTCCCATTTGTGGAGGAAATCACCTCGATAAGACTGCCGTCGGAGTTACTGAGAATTACCTTAAGCAAATTGTTGAACATGCTTATCTCGATTATTTTACACATATCGTAATTTTGAAATCGCTCATATACCAGCTGACGAGCCTGTTCAAATTCCATCGGTATATCATCAATGGTATAATCTTGCACGCTGTTTCCTTCTTTCCCGCCATTCGCCGACGGACATAATCAGCTTTAAAAACTGTCCGTTTTTCAGATGCCGCCGCATTTCCTTAACCTTCATCGGTCGGCAATAACCTATTTTCTGCATACATATCATTCCTTTCTGCTTCTTCAATTTCTTTTATCAGTGCATCACGCCTGCTGTCTTTCCAGCGTGCAGCATACGCCCCGCAACGGAAACGACGATTAAAGATGAGCAATTTATTACATAAATGAGAAGAGACACTAATCACATTTTATTGGAGCGCATATTTTATTAACTTTTTAGGGAGTAATCCGTTGCGGGGTCTACGCTACACGCCAAAATTTTTATAAATTTTATTCATTCATAGCTTTATTAATAGTCATATCGTCTTTTAATTTATAAACAAGTTCTCGCGGAAATAGATATACAGGTCTTGAGCTTGTCGAGTCCAGCGACTTTTTTATAACCGGCAGTTTCCGCTCATGGATTAAACGTACAATGAACGCATTGCTTTTGCACCGGAAATAGTCGGCGACTTCCTCCGTCGTCCAATTCGGATTGTCTTCATACGGCTTTTTATGGTTGAGCTGTTCTTTCGTATACTCAAGCTCTGCATACAAATCATGGATTAATTTGTCCTTTTCATCTTCCAGCCGCCGGCTGTATTCAAAATTATTCACGACTGACCGATACCTGAATTTTAAATCCTCCATATACTCACCTCATTTTCAAGAGATTTGGCGGTTTAACCGCCCACCGCCAAGGATATTGGAGAAATTATAAAGGTAATAGCTAGGCATATACTTTTCTTAACAAATATGATATAATCTTATTGGTAAATAGTTGGCATTTAAAAGGCTGACCTGTTTTTTAACGGGTCGGCTTTTTTTATTGCCGTAAACAGCAGGGAAATCGTACTTTTCATCAACGGCATTAAACCCTTTTCCCTGATTTTGACGAATAATCCCTGTTCCGTGCCGTCGATTTTGTTATCTTGTCCGATAACAATTAGCTGCGGAATATAATCCTTCTGCATCGCACTGACGCTGGCAAAACTGGATAAAATATTCTGCGACAGGCAACAATTATCATCAATCTTCGGCAGCCACATCCTGCCGCAAGCGTTATCCTGCGTCCAGTAATAAATTATTGCCGGACACTTATAAACTTGTGCCATATGAACAGCTAACTCGTCATCAACAGCGACGGCACCGCTTTCATACGAATACAAACTGCGTTCGCTTATATTCAAAAGCCTTGCTGCCGCAACTTTTGATATCCCTGCGTCAATCCTGCTTTTCTTAGCAATAATATGGAAATATTTCTGCATATCTTTCACCTCCTTTCAAGGTAAAATATTAATAAGAAAATCTCTTTATTTTTTTGTTATAATCATCTTAGAAAGCGAGGTGATTATAATGAAAGTTCCAATAAATAATGTACAAGGACAAAATCTAACTGTTTCTGTGCCTGATTTTTGTCCTCATTGTAATAAAAATATAGCTCCAATACTTTGTGCTTATGCAACAAATATAAATAATTTTGATAGTATTTATACACATGCACAATTTGAATTGAGTACTATATTTTTATGTCCTAATTGTGAAAAAAGTATTTTTGCTCGATATGTCATGATAAAGCAAGCCACAGCTCCACTTGGTTCATTTTATTATCGAGAAGATACTAGATTTATTTATCCGTATACAGCTCCTAAAATAGAAATACCCAATAAAATACAAGATTTATATCCAGATTTTTATGCAGTATATAAACAAGCTGCTAAAGCTGAAAGTTTTGGTCTTGATAAAATTTGTGGTATGGGATTTAGGAAAGCGGTTGAATTATTAGTTAAAAACTACTTAATAAGTCAACATAATGAGCCAGAAGAAAAAATTCTAAAAGCGCCACTGGGACAAAGTATAAATAATATAGAAAACCCTAAAATTAAAGCTCTTGCTCGTAGTGCCACATGGATAGGCAACGATGAAACACATGTCATAAAAAAACTGAAAGACTACGATGTACAAGATATGAAAAAATTTATTTATTCTCTATGTTATTTTATTGCTTCAGAACTTATTGCCGATGAAGCGCAGATATTAACACAGAAAAAATGATTTATTTTACTGGTGTTTTTCCGATAAATCTACCTTCTAAGGTATAGTAAAATAATTTATTTTGATATGGATTATCTTTGGTGCCATCGCCTTGAGTTCCATTAACAACAATCAACTTTTTTATAGTTATATTGTTTATTTTCATATTGAATTTTACATTCTGCCGTTCTTCAAGTTGCCGCTTGAGTTCGGCATTTTCTTTTTCTAGTTCTTCATATGTTTTCAAATTATCACAGCCAATCCCTCGCTTAGAGCCATAGCCCTAGGCGGTTTTTTTATTATTGTTGTTCAATATTTCTGTTATGGTATTTCCTTTAGAAATATTACATGATAGCTAAAACTCATTTTTTGTGTTATAATATATTTGCATTGATAGTATTGCTGACTGGCTTTGTGCTGGTCAGCTTTTTCTTTTTGTAGAAGTTAAGCGAAAACACCGTTTTTAATATCGGCTTCAGGCTTTCAACGATACGACAGTACAGCGGCTGTTCCTTAGCATCCACTTTTCCGTCCTGTCCGATATTTATTAAATCCATAGTATATTTATCGGCGGTGTTCAAATCCGCCAATAGGCAAAGAATTGTTTCAGGAAGGTTTCTGCTTTCAATATCCGGAAGTATGAACCTTCCTGTTTTTGTATTTCTGAGCCATTCATACCCGATTGCCGGCATATCATAAATTTTCATCATCTGGAAAACAATATCATCCGGTACATTGGCACCGCTCTCATAACTTCCAAGCGTCCGCACGCTTATATGCAGTAAACTGCTTGCCGTTTCCTGCGTAAAACCGGCAGCTTCACGACAGATTTTAAGTTGCAATCCGAAATCTTTCATCATGTTCCATCATCTCCTTTCGAGGTAAAATAGAATTAGTTATTAGCGGTATATTCCAAACCATTAATCACACGTTTCGTGTGTTATTTCATCAAAAAAAATATTCATATCAAAATCTGGATATGTTTCTTTAAATTTTTTTAGAAAAGAACGGCTTGGTAATCTTGCCCCAAATTCGATTTTTTCATATAACGATTGCGATACGCCTATATTTTGTGCCATAATTTTTGTAGTATATCCGTTGTCTTTTCTAAACTTTGCTAAGCATTTCATATATTAATATCACTTCCTTGTCAACACGTTTTGTGTATTATCTATTTAAAATATACTACACTTTTTGTGTTAAGTCAATACTAATAGATAAATAAATACACATTTTGCATTATAAAGTTACACTACACTTTTTGTGTTGTATAATTGAATAAGGGGAAATATTATGAAACGATTAAAAGAACTTAGAGAAAATAAACATCTTACACAAGCTCAATTAAGTAAATTTTTAAATATATCAGCTAGTACAATCGGTATGTATGAACAAGGACGTCGTTTTCCAGATGAAATATTATTAAAAAATATAGCGCAATTTTTTAACGTATCACTTGATTATCTATTAGAATTAACCGATATTCCATATATTATAGATGATTATATAGCTAAACAAAAAAAAGCCGGCATGCAGCCGGTTGACAATCAATATAGCGCGGATGAACGAAAGATAATAGATATGTATCGCCAGCTGTCTGAAAAAGACAAAGGCAAAATCGAAGGTCGGCTCGAAGAAATGCTGGATGATGAGCAAGCAGCAACTAAAGGCGCATAGCAAAACTTTTGGATAGAAGTTATGCGGCTTTAATGCAGGATAATTATGTTGATTAAGTGAATTTATCGTACACTTATCAGCATAATTTATAAATATGGTTTATAGAAAGGACTGAGTTTTATTATGTATGGTAAATTAAAACAGATAAAAAAGAGTTCGAAAAAATAAACGTTGAGATACAAGAAAGAAAATTAAACTTTCTCGATATAATGTTACATTATAGCAATAAAGATGACGTTGAGGAATTACAAAATAAAATACATGAACGTGAAAAATATATTAATGACTGTAGTGAATTAATAGGAAAATTAGAGATAGTTCTTTTACCCTCATACCCAATGAATGATAAAACAAAAGAAAAATGGTTCAATTTAAAAGATGAAATTTGCCAGTTAAAACAAAATTTAGAACAACTTAATGATAAATCTCAATCATTAATAACTAATTCATTAACTAGTTTATTCCCTAATAATAGATAGTTTAATAATATACTTGGACTATTTATTATCCATTCGAAAGTAGGTGTTTTTTATGGACTTAAAAGATAGTATCTATTCATTAATGCGCAAGGAAAACCTTATACCTAATATTGTTGATTCTAATCGTAAATATTGGTTTATTAGAACTCAAGGTGGTAGTTATTTTGATGAATTTTTCTTAGATGGTTTTGTTGCTATAGGACATGAAGATGTTCCTTGTGTTGCTGAAGCCGACCGAACTGACGATTTAATTGATAAAATAAAAATTAATCATCCTCAAGCTACACGTATATTAAATCAAGTATACAAATTTTGTAAAGAAATAAAAAAAGGAGATGTTGTTATTATTCCATCAGCTTCATCAGCATCATTTGCTTTTGGCTATATAGAAGATGATGATTATTTTAAAGTAAATATCTCTGAAGAAGACATCGATGAAGGTAAATGTAATTTTTCTCGTAGAAGAAAAACAAATTGGGTTAGAGGTATTCCAAAAAGTCGTGTTGACCCTAAATTATATACTTTTTTTAGAAATCAACAAACTTTATCTTGTGTTGACGAATACGGAGAATTTATTGAAAGAGCGTTAAATCCTTTTTATATAAAGAATGGTATTGCCCATTTAACATTATCAGTTGAAACTCATGAAAGCCCGAAGGCGGATGACATTCCTCTATATATGTATGGATTGTTAGCACGGGCTAATGATATTGCTGAAGAATTAAATCTTAATATTGAAGAACGAAATATTCGGTCACGAATAAATGTCCAATCTGCTGGAATTATTGAATTATTGGGTGACCCTGTATTTATTGGGGTTTTATCTATACTTATAATAGGTTTATTTGGTGGAAAAGCTACTTTTAGACAAGATAAAGAAAAAACTGAAGCAGAAGTAAGCACAGAGGGCTTGATAGGAGCAATTTTAAAGATTTGGGATAAGTACGCCCAAAATAAATCAATTGGTATTGATAAAATGAAAGAAACACAAGAACGTTTGGATATAAAAGACCCACGAGATACACAAAAAAAGGAATAAGCATTGCTTATTCCTTAATTAATCTTAATTTTTCTCTTATAAATTAGGTATATGACTAATAGTATACTTAAAACCCATCTATACTGTAATAAAAATTTTTCAGAAACTATTGGAAAAATCCACCATAGTATTGTTATCATACATGTAAACAGAGAACATATCGCCGCAAAAACGGCAATATATGATATCTTTTTTCGAAAATGAAGAAACACATTCCACCACACGACGACACATCCTTTCTAAAAAAATTATAATATCCCTATTTTTATATTATCACACATTGATAATTTTTACAATTTGTTTATAAGCTAATTAACAATATTTTTCTATAATAATTTTACTATAGTAAAGGAGATGTTTTCATGTTCAAATCAACTAAAAAACAAATTGCCATCTTAGTATTATTTTTATTCACTTTATTGGCAGCTACAAGCACGGTGCTTGCTACTACATACGTAGGTTCAGCGAAATCCGATAAGTTCCACTATACGGATTGCCGTGCTGCTAAAAGAATTAAACAAGGCAACTTAGTTTACTTCTACAGCCGCGAAGAAGCATTGAACGCCGGATACAGTCCATGCGGTATCTGTCATCCGTGATGAGTAAGCCACCTTATCGGTGGCTTATTTACTATGAATTATTGAAAGAAGTTGATAATATGGGATTTTTTAGCTTTCGTAAGTCATTTAAAATTCTGCCCGGTGTCCGGCTTAATATCGGCAAGAAATCTTCTAGCATTAGCATCGGGCCGCGCGGAGCAAAATTAAATATAAATTCTAAAGGAAGAAAGCGATTGACCACCAGTATCCCGGGAACCGGTATATCCTACACACAAAATCTTGATACGCCGAAAAAACGAAAAAGACAAACAAACGTCTCCAGCTTCCAGACAAAGGACTTAGATGAGCCACTATCAGAATACTCATTGGCTGATTTCAATATCGATTATATGGCCAAGTTAAAAGAAAAATGGTATACGACTGTAGCTGCAGTGTTTATTTTACTTGTCATCGGGATATTCTTTCCGTGGATGAATGTCTTCACTATAGTATACATCAGCTTTAAAAGCAGAATTTTTGAGAAATTCAAATCCGCTATTGATACAGAAATACGGAATACGGAGCTTCTATGTGATGATATGCGACAGCAGGCACAAGACGACAGCTTAGCTTTTATCGCCGAAGCCAAAAAGGAAATGGCCAACTTGCAAAACATTTATCTTGACAAGAAAACGACATTGGATGAAATAAAACAGGAAATGAGCAAACTCGTTCCGGAAGATGATAGATTATCCGCCGATGAACAGCAGCTTCTGACAAATTACCGCCAGCTCACAGCTGAAAATAAAGACATTATGAACATGTCGTTAAACTCATTACTTCAGGAACAACAAAAGCACTAGATATTCTAGTGCTTTTTTCATTGACACGGCCGGTTTTTAAATCTATGATTGATTTAAGGTAATAGCTAGGCATAGTAAAGGAGAATACTATGGCTAGAATATATAAACAAAATAATAAATGGTGTTTTTCTATCAGTAGAACTGAAAGCGGTAAACGCCGCCGTATTGTTCGCGGCGGTTTTCTGCGTGAACGTGATGCCAAGAAAGCCGCCAGAGAATTTGAGAACAGTTTGGAAAACGGAACGGCCGTTATTCGCTTAAATAATATCACTTTGCATGATTTTATGTATGATGTCTGGTTTGTGTACCACAAAAATTTTGTTAAAATTTCCACGCAGGTTATTTTGACCGGGGCTATACGGCGTATCGACAGATATTTTTCCGATAAAATTAAATTGAAAGATATCACCGCCGCCATGTGCATGGATTTTGTAAATCATTTATTCTATGATAAAAAGCTCAGTCGTTCAACCATTACTACGACATTGTCGTGTCTAAAAATGATTTTTAAACACGCCTTCATCGTAGAAAAGATAATTGCCGGTAATCCTACGGAATACGTGTTTCTGCCTAAGATGTATTCACAGGATAAGGAACGTATCTTATCTTCTGATACGCAAAAGCGGCTTTATCTTGAAAAGAATGAAATTTATGCCTTTCTGTCAGCAGTTCGTCAGGCAAGAAACGCCTTCCCGTTCGTTACGTTTTTTATGCTGCTCATCTATACGGGCATGAGAGCCGGTGAAGCACTGGCACTTGAATGGAAAAATGTTGATTTAAATAATAGAGTTATTCATGTAAAATCCACTATTTATTATAAGCCGGACAATCAATTTTATGTGTATTCACCGAAAACTAAATCAAGTATTCGCGATATAGTGATATCTGATACGCTTCTGAGCGAATTGAAACAGTATCGAAAGAAATTTCTCGTGTATAAAATGAAAAATCAAATGCAGTGGATAAATAACGGCTATGATTTTGTATTCGTTTCAAGAACTCAGCCCGGTAATCCTATTCGCATGTCGACCGTATCGTCCTGTACGAAACGGCTTGGCAAAAAAATCGGTTTTGCCTCGCTTCATCCGCATATGTTCCGGCACACACATGTTTCGATACTCGCCGCCGCACAGGTGCCGCTAACCGCCATTAAAGAACGGCTCGGCCACTCAAACGATAAGACGACAGAGCAGATTTATCTGCATATAACGAAACAATTTAAAGCCGAAACCGCCGATAAATTCGACGCCGCAATGCAAGGTTTTTAATTTTGGGCACACAGTCGGGCACACAAGGTTAATATTTTTCACGATTTATGTATAAATAAAAAAATAAAGGCTATGCGCAATTAGCCTTTGTTTAGATTGATTTCTAAACGTGCTAATCACGCATAGCCTTTTATTTACCGAATTAATCGTCTCCGCCGAACATGGCAAGTATCATCTGAATAAGTCTCAAGATTTCGATGTAGAGCCATACAAGCGTTAATAATAATCCGAATGCGCAAAAATACTCCATGTATTTCGGTGCACCGTAACTTACTGCCTGCTCAATGTTGTCGAAATCCAGCAGAAAATTAAATGCGGCCACACCGGCGATAATGAAGCTGATGAGTATGCCGAAAATACCGCTTGTCGGCATTAAATGGAAGCCGAACAGAGAAGCAATAATATTAATAAAATAAAATATTGCTACAGCACCTGTCATACTGATTATTATGGAACGAACCTGATTTGTTACTTTAATAATCTGCGCTCTCCATAAAAACAGCATTAAAAACATGGTAGCCAGTGTAATTCCCACCGCAATTGCCGAAATACCGAAATACATTCTTTCAAATTGAGCAGAAATTATTCCCAGTACAGCACCTTCAAATACGGCGTAACCCGGTGTAGTCATCGGAGCCAGATGCGGTTTGAAACATGTTACGAGCGTGAGCACTACGCCGGCAATCAGACCTAAAATCAATACACCGTAAGCAGCAGAGCTGCCGGCAAGATAGACTCCGGATAAAACGGCTGAAATAATTGTTACAGCCGTAAGACCGAAGGCTTTTATAAATGTTCCCTTCATCGTAGCCGGAGAATCCGTATATTCGGCTGCCGGTCTACTGATTATTTTCATAGCAGGATTTGCCATATAAAGTCACTCCTTAAATTTTTAAAAATTATTATTTGACTTATTGACTATTATATCATATTTTTTTGTTAAAATATAGGTAATAACCGTCTTTTTCATATTAAATTTTGATTAAAAATTAATATATTATTTGCATAAGTTAATTATATACCAGTTCATGATAAAAAAATACAGCTATCTAAAATCAGATAGCTGTATTTTTATTTATTTATTACTTCAAGAATTTTTGTTTTGCCATTAAAATTCTCGCACTGTTCAATACGACCGCAAGTGTTGCCGTATTATGAATAATTGCCGCTACGAGAGGATTGATTTTGCCAAGTGCACCGAGCAGCATAGCGGCTGAATTTATTGTAATTGTCGCTGTGAAATTCTGACGGATAAGGCGCATCGTATTTTGTCCGAGTACCAAAGCATCCATCAATTTTGTCGGGTTATCGGAATTTATCGTGATATCTGAAGACTCCACGGCAATATCGGTGCGTCGTCCGCCGAGTGCTACTCCTACATCGGCAAAAGCGAGCGCCGGTGCGTCATTAATCCCGTCACCTACCATCAGTACATGGCCGTTTCTCTGCAAATAATTGACGATATTAGCTTTATCCTCCGGCAGTATTTCCGCAAAATAACTGTCGATGCCCATTTTCTGAGCTACGGTTGCTGCAACATCTTTGCTATCGCCTGTGAGCATGACGATTTCATCAATGCCGTGACGACGCATCTGATTGAACGTTTTCTTCATCTGCGGGCGGATTGGGTCATTAATAACGATGACGCCCATCAGTTTATTGTCGCGGGCTGCATATAAAATATTATAACCTGCAGGTATGTTTTTGTCTTCAAAATTGTCCAGGCCGCTGACATTGCGGTCTGTCATAAAATGACGGCTGCCTACAATAATATTGCCGCCCTTGAAGTTCTCGAAATCCGCCACATTGGCTTCCATGCCATGAGCTACAACCGTATCGGAATCAATATGGTCAGGTACCTGCCAGCCTTTTTCTTCTACATAATTTAAAATAGCCACAGCAAGCGGATGAACGGAATGTATTTCCGCTGAAGCGGCAAGCAGTATCAGTTCTTTTTCACAGACTCCTTCAACTGTATATACTGCCGAAATTTTCGGCATGCCGATGGTAATGGTGCCTGTTTTGTCCATTACGACCGTATCTATATCGGCAAGGGCTTCTATATAGTTGCCGCCTTTAATTAAAATGCCCTGTTTGGCCGCCGTAGCCACTGCCGCTGAAATTGCTGTCGCCGTGGATAATTTCAGGCCGCAGGAAAAATCAATAAACAGCAAGTTCAGCACTCTCTGCCAGTCGCGTGTTGCTCCGTAAACGATAGCCGCTCCGATAAAAGAAATCGGTACAAGCATATTCGCCATTCTGTCGGCAAAATTCTGAACGGGCGCACGACGTGTCTGTGCATCTTCTACAAGATGAACAATACGGGCAAGTGATGTATCATCCCCCACCTTTTGAACCAGTACAGTAAGCTGACCTCCCTGTACAACTGAGCCGGCGTAAACAACATCGTGTTCACCTTTCATAGCAGGATTGGATTCGCCTGTAATCGAAGCCTGGTCGATTGCCGCATTGCCGCTTATTACTATGCCGTCAACACAGATTTTTTCACCTGTATGCACGGCAATTACATCGTTCACTTTTATTTGTTCAATCGGCATTTTTTCTTCATGGCCGTCATCTGCTACGCGCCAGACAAACTGCTGGTCTAGTTTCAGCAGGCTGGAAATATGTTTTCTGGCACGTTCTGCCGCATAAATTGTAAGCATTTCCGCTACATTGGAAAGTGTCATAAGGCTGAGACTTGATTCCGGTTTGCCGGCAAGAACGGATGCTATAACGGCTGTAGACGTAAGCGTATCGGCATTGGGCTGACCGTTTTTAATAAGTCCCTCGATACCGCTTCTTATTACATTGCGTGCAATTCCCAGCACAAATAGACTGCGTGCGATTTTAAGGCTTACATATGCCTGCGGAGCAAATTTTTTCAATGCCTGAAGCCCGACAAAACCGACAAGCGATATGATTGCATCGCGTTTGTATGCGTTCAATTCCTCACTGATATTTTTCTGTGCGGGCATTTTAGGAACTGTCGGCGCAACATTATAACCCATAGCCGCATAAACGGCTGATTTATCAACATTGTCCTTATAAAATACCTGTACGGCACTAGGATAAAATCTGACTAATACAACATTTTTTATGCTGTATATTTTCATTTTTAAATTATTTCTTTGTATAGGATTTAAATGCTTTGCCAAAGGAAATCGATAAAAATTCAGTGTTAATTTATCCATTATTTACCAAGTCCTCTCAATATGGAAAATGCCCACCACAGCATCTGCGGACCGCTGGGACGCTGTCCCATTGTCATTACTTTCCGCAATCCCCGTATTATGAACAGAGCAGCAACAGCTATGCGCAAGTCCATTAAATTACCTGTTTTGGTCTTAATCCACATATTTATTTCCCGAATTAAATTCAGCAGGATACAGCCGATTTGCGTCGTGATACCGCTGCTTGAAGTTATGACTTGGCTGCCGATGCTGAATACACGCTGTTTCAGCTGAGTAAAGATATCGTCCATGATATTTTCAGTGCAGCTGTATAAAATGAGCAGACTGCCCGTATTAATATTTGTCGTTACTTCTTTGACGAACGGCAGCTCTGATAATTTTACGCTGATAAGTTTTGCCAGTTTTTCATTATTTTTCAGCATATCAATGTAATAACGGCGGCGGCCTTTTATGGCATGAGCCAGACGGATGGTATGAGTTTCAATTTTTCTATTAATATAATTTAATTCTTTATCCAATTGTTCAAAATTGAAAACAGAAGAATTATTATTCTTTTTTTCCTGATTATCCTGAGCGAAGAATTTCAATAACTGCTGGCCTATCGTAAGTCCGATAGCCATTCCTGACGCATAAGACATATATTACACCTCTTATCTTTTTACATGAGTTTTAGCATAAAGTTCTATTTCACACAGTTCTTTATTGTTTTTTATATTTTCCGGATGATATTCGATAAGAACAGAACCCGTTATTGTATTAATGGTGAATTTATCCAGTTCCGGATATTTTATTAAAGATTGTTCCACTTTCATCTTGAGCTGTGGATTATTGACCAGTGCTTTACTGTAAACACGAATACGGCCCGGTATATAAGAAGCCACCTCCACGGATTTTAGGAACCATTCCATTTTTGTTGCAGGTATGCCTACTGCTTTTAAAATATTCACTTTTTCCCAACCTTTCTTGACATTGTTTTTCATATTTTTGCGGTATTGATAAGCATGTATTAAAGATAAAGCTGTCCAAGCAACACCAAAGGCAGTATGCAGTTTCTTGCCGCCGACAAACAGCGATGCCACTGTTCCGGCCATGCCGACGGTCAATGGAATACCCAGACCAATTTTTTTCATAAATTTTTCCTCCTCCGTTAATATATACTCATTCTAAAAAAAGGAGTGTTAATAAAAACACTCCTTTTCCGCCGTAAAAATTATTTAGCTGCTTGAGCCTGCTGGGCTGCAATCATGTCTTCTAATTCTTCTTTTTGGCGTACAAGTTCAGCCATAGAAACTTCTGCCTGTCCTTCGGCAATGGCAGGCTGTGCCTGTTGAGCGCGGTTTTGCATAAACTTATAACCGAATGCACCGGCTACAACGCCAACAGCTAATCCTATCCAAAAATCAGTTTTTGTAAACATAGGTAAGACTCCTTTATAATATATTAATAATGCTTTTTAAGCACTATTTTCTTAATTAAGTGTCTTTTTTTCAGCGTCGGCTTTCTTGTTTGTGCTGTCGCAGCAATGGCAGCCACCGGAACAGCAACTGCCGCCGGTACCGCAGCTATCGCATTTTCCGTTGGAAAAATTATGATAAACACGTTTTAATCCAAAACAGAACAGT
Organism: uncultured Megamonas sp.; assembly: GCA_900554895.1. GTDB lineage: Bacteria > Bacillota > Negativicutes > Selenomonadales > Selenomonadaceae > Megamonas > Megamonas gallistercoris. The sequence continues at coordinate 13,273 of USIX01000041.1, forward strand.
ACCACAATAACGGCAAATATAACCCAAGTAGCAATATCGCCTGTTGTCATAAAAAAGCCTCCTTAAAGTACAAATACAAGGGAAACACAAGGTTTCCCTCTATTGTATCGTATATTTGAGAGTAATCACGATGGATTACGGATGTCAGTTAAAATCCTAAAAGTGTACCAATCTGATAAACGAGCAGTGATACAATCCATGCCAGCACGAAATTACCGACTGCGGATACAAAGAACCATTTCCAGCCGCCGGCTTCTTTTTTTATCGTGCCGAGAGCCGTCATACACGGTGTGTACAGCTGGCTGAAAACCATAAACGCCAAAGCCGACATTGTGGTGAATGCTGCCTGGAAGCCGCTGCCAGCAACCATTCCAACAGCTTCAACGGCTTCAGTATCCGGACTCAGATCAGGCAGACCGTACAGAATACCCATAGTGGAAATAACAGCTTCTTTTGCCATGATACCGGTCAGAACGGCAGAACCAGCTTCCCAATCGCCAAAACCGTGGAATGCAAAGAGTGTCGACATCCATCCGCCCAGTGTTGCGAGGAAGGATTCGGACATGTCTTCAACCATGCCGCCGAAATTGTAGCTGCTTAAGAACCAGATAAGTACGGACATTGCAAAGATAATTGTACCGGCTTTAACGAGATAACCTTTACCTTTATCCCAAGTTTCCAGAAGAACCGTCTTCATATCCGGAATACGATACGGCGGAAGTTCCAGAACAAAGCTCGTATCATCTTTACCAAATACTGTTCTGCTCAAAATGCTGGAAGCGAGAATAGCTGCAATAATACCTACGATATACATGGCAAATACTACATCACCGGCATTTTCACCGAAGAATATAGCACCGAAAAGTGCCATAACAGGAAGTTTGGCACCGCAAGTCATGAACGGAGTTACTAAGATAGTAATCATGCGGTCTTTTTCGCTATCAAGCGCTCTTGCACCCATAATACCAGGCACGGCGCAACCGAAACCGCAGATAATAGGCATTAATGCTTTACCGCTTAAACCGGCTTTACGCATAATCGGGTCCATGACAAAAGCAACACGTGCCATATAACCTGTACCGTCAAGAAAACTTAAACAGAAGAACAATGTAAATATCAGCGGTACAAATGTGAGTACCCCGCCTACACCGGCGATAATACCGTCGCATACGAGAGAGTGGAGCCAGTCGGCAACGCCGAGAGTCGTCAAGGCTTCATCAGCCCAGCCGTAAAAATCTTCATTAATAAGTACATCAAGTTCATCGGCAATCGGCTGACCAATCCATGTAAACGTAATTTCAAATACGAGATATAGAGCTAATACTAAAATCGGCAGGGCAATAATGCCGTTGGCAAGAATTTTATCGATTTTTTCCGTTAAATTACTGCCGACATTTTCTCTTGTAACCGTCTGTGCCACAATTTTATCGATAAAAGCATAACGTGCTTCAATAATAGCTTCTTCCAGCTGGTCGGAATTGTGGATAGTTGCGCGGAGCTGTTCAATATTTGCAATATGTTCTTCTACCTGGTCGGAATTTTTATATTGACTCATTACTGTAGAAGTGAATACTTCCAGTAGCTTTTTCGTCGATTTTTTACTGCGACCATTTGTCTCCACGACCGGCATCCCAAGAGCTTTTTCCAGTTTGCTTGTAGAAATTTTTATGCCTTTACGCGAGGATTCATCAATCATATTGAGGTCAATCAGTACAGGAATGCGACGTTCCAGCAGCTGTAAACATAAAAACAGATTTCGTTCAATATTCGATGAATCGATAACATCTACTACGATATCAGGTCTTTCTCCCGTTAAATAACTTTCTACAATTCGTTCTTCTGGCGAACGACCGTTTATGCTGTATGTACCAGGCAAGTCCATTACAGAGATTGCTCTGTCATTATGTCTAGTATATCCCACTTTTTTGTCTACAGTAACTCCCGGCCAGTTACCAATTTTCTGTCTAATACCGGTTAATTCATTAAAAATCGTTGATTTGCCTGTATTAGGATTACCTGTCAATGCTACAGATAAAGTTGCCATTATTCATTCCTCCAATTCATTTTGCTATGCAATCTGAGTAACCGTTATTTTAGCTGCATCAGATAAACGAATAGACATATTAAAAGAACGTATCGATACAGCAAGCGGATCGCCGAGCGGTGCACTGCGCAAAACCTTTACTTTCGTCCCTTTTACCATACCCATACTCATAAGACGTTCTTTCAGTTCTGAAGCTTCAATTGCTTCAACTTTAACAACCATTCCCGGTTTAGCATCTTTTAAAGTCATTAGAAGTCATCCTCCTATTTCAAAATAATTATCATTAATACAATATAATAACAATCATTATATCGATAATAATTATTACTTTTATTGATAACTGAATTATATAGCAAATGATAATACATGTCAATAATAATGATAAAAATTTTCATATAAAATAGAATGAAAAATCTTCACCTGTATTATATAATTAAAGGAATATGAACCTGCTGAAAGGGTTTATATAACTATTTTAGATATAAAACGAGGTTTTTATGAATATTTTTTCTAAGGAATTTAATCATGCTAACAGCGATATCAAGCTGCAGCCTAAATTTATTTTCAATGATTTTAACAGCGGTTTTAATCTTTTGACACAGCTGCATAAAGAACTTTTAGAGTGCGAAGAATTTTATTTTTCTGTTGCTTTCATCACGCAAAGCGGTCTTATCTGTTTAAAAGAGATTTTGTCTCAATTAAATAAAAAAAATATCAGGGGATATATTCTGACTACGGATTATCTGTATTTCACCGAGCCTAGAGCACTGCAGGAATTAAAGCGGTTTTTCAATCTTAAAATACGTATTTATACACAGGATAATTTTCATACAAAAGGATATATTTTTAAACATGCTGATTATTATTCTCTGATTATCGGCAGCAGTAATTTGACGCAAGGAGCGCTTAAAGCCAATAAAGAATGGAATTTAAAAGTGAATTCAACTGAACAGGAAACAATCTGTCAGGAGATATTGCATGAATTTTGGCTGATGTGGGGAAAATCGGTAATATTGACAGATGAGTGGTTGCAGAATTATCAAAAACATTATCGGCAAAAACAGGAAAATTCTCCTGCAGAGCAGATATTTTCAGTCAAATTCACACCGAATAAAATGCAGACGGAAGCTCTTGCTTCTTTGGAAGAGCTTCGCCGGTCAGGACGAGAGAAAGCTTTGCTCATTTCT
>USIX01000042.1 GCA_900554895.1 uncultured Megamonas sp.
AACAATAATGCTGGAGTTACAGAGGAACGGCTCCCGGTATCCGTAAAATCAAATACTTCTTTTGCTAATAGTATATCAAAAATTTTAATAAAAATACATTAATTATTAATTATAAGGACATAAATAGGTATACTATGCTTAATAATTTTATTATGTTATAATTAATTAGCAACATATTTATAGTTTATTATAGTAAAGAGAGCTTTTATAGGGCTCTCTCTTTTTTATAAAATTCTTTTCTCAAGTAAAAAATATTGCTATTATCCACGCTGTAATTACTTCCGCCACCAATAACTGCCGAAATTGAGCCGCCGACTGACCCGAGTATTTTCCCGATTAGAGAATTAGAAGCAAGTTACGCCAATTTGCTTAAAATCCCGCTTATTGCACTTATAATGAATTCAACACCCGAAACCACTGCACCAACAAATGAATTAAATGCTCCTGATAATTTTCACATTTGTTTCTTTTATATTCATTATTGTTCATCTTGATAACTCCTATGGATAAAAAATTATATAAATATTATATCGTGTTAAAGGGGGTGTAAATAAATAAAAAGCACCATTCCCAAAAGGAATAATGCTTTTTGTCTTATTTGCGGAATTATTAAGCCTGTGCCGTACTGCTTTCTAAGATGTTAATCAACGCATCAAAATCATTTGCTTTTATTGTTTTAAATTTTATTGTACAAATACCGTTATCTTGACTGTATAGTATATTAGCAATACTTTTGCTAACCTGTAAACCGCTTTTATTTTTGGTTATTGTTAAAATCTTATTAGTTTCATCATCAAATATTAAAATATTTTTCATGTTGCCACCTTTCACATCATATCAGTAAGTCATTAAATTTGCAAAATTGGCTATGGAAAAACAGTTTAATATCTTTTAATGCTCCGTTTCTGTGTTTAGCTACATAAAGATGCACAATATCTTTTTCTTCTTCTGTACCTGTTTTATATAAAAACATTACAATATCCGCGTCTTGTTCTATTGCGCCGCTTTCCTTTAGGTTGGATAACATAGGTTTATTCTGTTTTTCCGTTTCTCTGTTTAATTGGGAGAGTGCTATAATTGGTATTTGCAATTCTTTAGCTAGTAATTTTAATTCTCTTGTTATCTTTGCAATTTCCTGTTGTCTGTTTTCTGCTTTTGTGTCCGTTACCATTAATTGCAAATAATCTAAAACAATAAGCTGTATATCCTCTTTAGCTTTTAATTTTTGGGCTTTAGAACGTAATTCAGATATGTTTAATCTTGCGGTATCATCAATAAAAAGCGGCGCGTTAGAGATTTTGTCAGCTGACCTTATAAGTTTTTGCCAATCGTCTTCTTCTAAACTGCCTAATCTTATTTTATTGCTGTCAACTAATCCGTCTATACTAAAAAGTCTATTATATAGTTCCGGCTTAGACATTTCCAGAGAAAAGAAAGCAACAGGTTTTTTATATTTTATAGCAACGGCACCCGCTACGCCTAGACTAAAAGCCGTTTTTCCTACTGCCGGACGTGCCGCCAAAATAATAAGATTTCCTTTTTGCAATCCGCCAGTTAATTTATCTAGGTCTGTAAAACCGGTATAAAGTCCCGATATCTTGCCCTTTTGGCGGTCATTACATCTTTTTTCTATGTCCGTATACGCCTGCATTGTGTCATTTTTCGGGTTTGGTAGCTGGTCGTTTTTTAAGGCTTTCATTTCTAACAACTCATTCTTAGCCTTATAGATACCGTCGTAAATATTTTTATCGTCGCAATAATACATAATCTTATTTAGTTTTGCCTGTAAATTCCGTCTTAAAGCATTTTCTTTTACGATGTCGGCATAATATTTTATATTCGCGGCTGATGGAACATAATTCGCTAGGTCTGTAACATAAGAAATACCGCCAACTTTTTCAAGTATCCGTTTGTTCTCCAGTTCAGCTATTGTTGTTGTTAAATCAATATTTGTCTTTTTATCGAACATTTCCAGCATAATGGAATATATTTCCTTGTTCGCCGGTCTGTAAAAATCTAAAGGTGTCAAGATGTCTTTGACGGTGTTTATTGCCTTAAAGGTATCCGTATTTATAATTATTGCGCCCAAAACGCTTTTTTCCGCGTCTATGTTAAAATATTCTTTCATGTTAAAATCTTCCTCCTTTGTTATTAGAGTCATTTTAAGCCATTTTCTCGCCATGCACATATAAACATATACATAATATATTTTTTAGCCGTTTACGGAACTGATAGGTGTATTTAAACATGTTTTGTGGTATAATATATATACATTTAAAATGTTGCAAAAGGCTCTTGGTAATATGGCTTTTTACATGGTTCAGTTTCTTGCGGTTGGCTATTGCCTGCCGCTTCTGTTATTTCATCTTCCCACCGTTCACCATTCAGCCATGTTGTTGGATAGGGTATATACTTTCCTTTTTCTTTTAGCCAATCCTCAGAATTACTTTGGGTTTTGACCGCTGACAGAATTTGCTTGAACAGCTCATCACTAGGTTTCAGTTTAAGCCATATTTTTAAGGCATTGGCTTTAGCTCTTTTCTTAGGGTATAATTGCCAAAACTCATTGAACATCTGCAAATACTTTTCTTCTTGTTTTTTCTTAGAAGATGTATTTTTCTTTTTCTCTGAAGTAGGTACTTTGGTATCTGCTTCTTTTTTTGTATTAGAATTATTATCTTCTTGAGAAAAAGACACAGTGTCAATCTCTGATTGACTATATATATTATTCTTATACTTATTCTTATATATATTCTTATTGTGTCTAATTTTGCGACTGTTTACTGTCTGATTTTGCGACTGTTTACCCTCTAATTTTGCGACTGTTTGCTCGTCTAACCCTCTAATTTTGAGACTGTTTAAAAATAAAGATTTTATCTTAATTTCATTTATAGAATATATACTTATATTTCCGCCTTTGCTGGCATTTTTGATAAGATATTCATCATTTACTAGTTTTTTTAATGCTCTTATTGCTGTATCTTTGCTGACGTTAAATTCTTTTTGAATATATGTGAAACTGCCTGTATATTCCTTGCTTTGAACATTGAAGCTAAGAATTTCACTTAATATAGCTCGTTCCAGTGGTTTAAGTCCTAGCGTTCTAAATACTTTATAGTCTTTAACAAATAAGAAATCATTGTCTTTCAATATGTCTTTAAGTGTTTTTTCTGTATTCTTTTCACCCTCTTTCATTGGGTTCACTTCCCTTCTTTTGGCTGTTTTGTATCGTTAGAGGAAAACAGCCCCTAATATAATAAAATCGGGGGCTTTATTTTTATAAATATATTTAGTAAAATTTACTTGCAAAATATTTTTATTTGTTGCCTTGCTTATGCAGGGCTTTTTTTATTGTCCTTTTTTAAATAATCAGCACTTTCTTCCTGTAGAAATTGCTTAAAGTCCGCCACGTTTACAAGTCTTAAACCATAGCTAAGGTCTAAGAAACTGTCTTTATATTTTGGCAGTGTCCGCATTTTATTCAAATTTCGCCAAATGGTAGTTCTTCCCATATCAAAAAGTTTACCGAGATTACCGGCTTTAATAAAAATCTTGCCGTCATCTGCTGTATATTCTTTTAAAACAACTTTCATGCGCTCTCACCTCCTTTCTAGGGAATTTTTTTAATTATATTAACAGCTTATAAAAAACGATTAAAAAGCATTTTAGAAGGTGGCTAGTACGTTTATTTATTTCTTGCTTCTTGCGTATTGCATGGTTAAATAATTTATATCTTTTTTTGTAAAACCTTTTCGTATTAAGGCACATTCATAATTTGTGGCATCTGTATGACATTCCAATAGTTTATCTATTAAAATTCCGATTATATATTCATTGCCGTCTACTAACGAGTATATTGCTGTTAGTATGTCGTCAATATGTTTTTCGCTGATGTTTAACTGCTCAAGTTCTTCTTTTGTTTCTTCTGTTAATTTGTCATAATTCATATTTACTACTCTCCGTATTCACATAAACTTATGTCTATGGTTATCGTTATCTGCCATGGGCTTTTTTGTTGCCTTTGGCGGTCAGCTCATTAATCCTTAATTAAGTCTTTCGGTTCTTTGATATCAAGTGCAATTGCTATTTTGCCTAAGGTTTTTAAACTGTAAACAGCGTTATTTTTTAACATTCTAGATAATGTAGCATCTGATATTTGCGCTTTTTGTGCTAAGTCGGTAGCATTAAACATCTTTTTAGCCATTGCATTATCTAAAATTTTGCGTTCAAGATTTAACATTATTTTTCCTCCTTTTTGCCAATTTAATATAATTATATGACTTAATAATCCAATTAAGAGTATACACTTTTATATAATAAATTTCAATCCTTTTTGAACATATTTTTAAAAATATTATTGATTTCCTCTTTTTTGGATTATATAATAAATATAAAGAGGTGAATGTAATGAGCTTTCAAGAAAATTTGAAATACTATAGAGAGAAAGCAGGTTATAAAACGGCTAAAGAGTTAGCGGACGCGTTAAATCTTCCTTATAACACTTATGCAGGATATGAGAGCAAAAACCGAGAGCCAAAATATCAAATGTTATGTAAAATAGCTGATTTACTGAATGTTTCCATAGATGAGCTGCTAGGACGAAAGAATAATATATTAGGCAATAATGAAGATGAACGATTAGAAAAAGAAATAGATAATGTTTTAAGTCATGGTTTACTAGGTGATGTATTTTCGGGGCTTAATCCTATTGAATTAAAGTTGATAAATATACTTAAGGAGGATATTACTTTTCAAATTCATACTGATAAATCAAATCAAACTTTGAATATACCGAAAATGAAAATTATTGAAGGTTTTAATAATATTGATGATGATTTTAGACGGAGAAAAAAAGTAGAAAAAGAAAAATACATCTATTCTCAAATCTTAGAGCGTATAGATATATTAAGAAAAGCTACTGATACTACACAAAAAGAAATTAATTCTCTTATAGATATAGCTTTTAAGATTTATCAATATAAATTTCCAGAACTACTTAAACTAATTAATAAATAAATATGTTTATGATGTCAAATTCAAAGCACTTATGCTAAAAGAATATACAGTAAATACATCACTGCTAAAAAGAAAGTAAGCATCTTACTTTGAATAGAGCTGAATTTTCAGTTGAATAAAGATTAAGTTAATCATTCTCCAGAAATAGTGTGGCGGTTTTATTCGGCATTTAATCAGCTTAAAATTGCACCGATTAAAACTTTTACAAATATCACGGTGGAAAATTCCGCTTTGATTGGCTCTCACTGAATGTAAAATTGCGTTCGTTGACAAAGAAAGGATTTTATTTTGCTTTAGGCTAATCATATGCACTCGCTAAAGAAAACGCTTTAAATCGGCTCTCAGAAGGTCTGTTTTTCGTTTACTCAGCAGAAAAGTCGGCTCAGTTAATGTTGATGTTATTAGCTCTCCTTAATTTTTAGGTCAGTGATTTTCCTATCTTAGAACCGCCAAAATATACAGAAATGAGGTGTAATTATGGATAATTTAGCATATAAAGATGATTATAGGATATCTGAAATGATTGACGGCGTTACCGTCATGATGTCGCCGCGCCCTGCCGTTGAACATTCGACGGTAAGCTTTAACATTGCCACCATTTTCAAGACTTATTTACGTGGAAAAACTTGCAGGGCGTTCAATGACGGGATAGCAGTCTTTTTAGACGACAAGAATTATTATGTACCTGATGCCATGATTGTATGTGATAGAAGCAAGATACATCATGACGGCATACACGGCGCGCCCGATTTGGTTGTTGAAGTTCTCTCGCGTGGAACGTACCGGAACGACAGAGGCAGAAAAAAAGATGTCTACGAAAAAGCGGGCGTAAAAGAATATTGGATTGTCGACGTTAAAAGTCGAATTGTAGAGGTCTATTTGAACGGCGAAAATGGCTTTTATTTAGATGACGCTTACGAATATCACACACCTGAGGAACTGGAAGCCGACAGCAAATTAGATAAAGATGACCCACGTAAATTGGATAAAATCGACACAGAAATAAAAGTTTCCTTGTATGACGATTTGATTGTTTATTTGGCTGACGTTTTTGAAGATGTTTAATTTTCACAGGTGTAATCATATGTATCCGCCAAAGAAAACGGCGCAGAACGGCTCTCATAAGGTCGCTTTTTAATGAAGAAACGAGGTGAAACAATGAATAACTTAGCATATCAAGATGATTATAAAATATCGGAAATGATTGGCGGTGTTACAGTCATGATATCGCCGCGTCCTCGATATGAGCATGTGGCAGTTAGCGGCAATATCTTTTTTGAATTTAAATCGTACTTACGAGGAAAAAAATGCAAGGCTTTTGCTGACGGTTTTGACTTGTATCTTGATGATAAAAACAGATTTATACCTGACTGTATGATTGTATGTGACAGAAGCCAAATAAAGCATAACGGTATTTACGGTGCGCCGAATTTGGTTGTTGAGGTTCTTTCACGTTCGACTGCTGAAAATGACAGAACAAAGAAAAAAGATGCTTACGCCCGTGCCGGTGTTTTAGAATACTGGATAGTTGACACATGGTCTAAATCGGTAGAAGTTTATTACAATCATGATAACGAATTAAAGCTAAATCATATCTATTATTATCTGACTGATGAAGAAATAGCGGAAAACGACGCATTGCCGTCTGATGATGTCAATAAGATAGAAACGATAGATACTGAAATAAAAGTCAGTATTTTTGACGATTTATATATAAAACTGAAGGATATCTTTGAAGATATTTAAGCAGGCTCATGCTGATGAGCCGCCATATAAATAAAAAAACCGCATATCAAACGATTAAAAGCATTTTAGAAGGTGGCTAGTCAATCGAATGAAAGGCGGTTATAAATTATGTGGATATGTAAAATAGAAAACAGCAAAGGTATAAGATACAAATATAGTGAACGGTTTAAAAATCCTATTACACAAAAATATATTACATTGTCAGTAACGCTTAACGCGAACAACAGACATGCACAAAAGCGGGCTTTAGAGCTGTTGAAATTGAAATATAATGAAAAACTGGACAGCATGAAAACAGCTCAGCAGAAAAGACAGGAAAAATTGCAACATCTGACTTTTTATAATGTTGCTGATGAATGGCTAGAATATACCGCTCCTATGGTTAAAACGGAAACAGTCAAAAACCATATCAATAATGTAAACAGAATAAAAAGGGCAATCCATGAAGATTTGCCCTTTCTTGAATTTTCTTCCGTGCTGGCGGAAAAAGTTGTTTATAACATGTATTATACTGAAAAATTGTCCTATAGTTATTCTAACACGATACTGATAACAATTAAAGCTATTATCCGCTATGCCAAAAAAGCAGGATATATTGAAGATGTATCCGCATATGAAGAAATAAAACTGAAACGTCGTCCAGCAACTAAACAGGAACTTGAAAAATCTACAAATAAATTTCTTGATAAAAATGAACTGGTAGAATGTTTGAAGCAGTTAAAGGCGATAAATATGCGTGTCGGTCTTGCCATGGAATTTATTGCGCTTACCGGTTTAAGATGTGGCGAAATGCTGGCACTTAGAATGCAGGATTATGATGCTATGAATTCAAGCATAAGCGTAAACGGAACTATAATAAAAAGCGTATGCAACGGCGACGATATTCAACGAGGAACACCGAAAAACATCTATTCATATCGTGATATAGTTCTTAACGATAGAGCTAAGCAGATTATAGAATGGTTCATCTTAGAAAATAAGAAGTCGGCTCAATGGAATAGAAAGGTATATAGAGATAAAGGATACATTTTCACGACGCAAAGCGGTAATCCGTATAATATTCAATATATTAATAGGAAATTGAGAGCTATATATCTCGACGGTAAAAAAATATCAACGCATGTATTCAGGCACACGCATATTTCCATGCTTGCTGAAATGGGTATACCGTTAAAAGCTATAATGCAACGTGTGGGACATAATGACCCGAATACTACTCTTAGCATCTATACTCATGTTACAAATACAATGAAAGCTGAACTTAAAAACAAGCTCAAGGCTCTGCACTTCTAAAAAGAAGCAAACTCTTATTCGATATGTGCTGACTATGTAGTAAAATCAAGGCTTTGCAGGTTTTGAAAAAGAAGCAAAAAAGAAGCAAACTACCCGCTATAATATAAAAAAAGTGAAACATTCCAAAATCCTCAAAAACCTGTGAAGCCTTATTATTAAAAGGTTTTGAACAGATTGGAACATTTCACTTTATCAATAAAATAAATGGCGGAAAGGGTGGGATTCGAACCCACGGTACGTTGCCGTATCACCGGTTTTCAAGACCGGCTCCTTAAACCACTCGGACACCTTTCCATAAGATACTATATTAGTATAGCAAGTTTATTTGCAAAATGTCAACTGAAAATTGTTTGTAATTAATTAAAATGTTGGCAGATAGAAAATTTTGTTCATTGGGTTCATAAAATGTAGAGTTTTCTGATAGAGTAAGATTTTAAGTTTGGTAATTATTAGACTTGTAAAGTTAAAATAGATGAATTATACTTAATATGCAATATTTACATATGAGGACGGTGAATAATAATGGACGATTATCCGGAGAGTAACAGGTTAAATAAAAGAAAAAGACAATTTAAAATCAAAACGGAAGAACAATCTGCCATTATGCACACTGTCTATAGAAACAACAGCAGGCGGTAGATTTTCTTTCGGCTTCTTGAAAGGAGAAATCTATCGCAATGTTGAAAATTTATAAATCCATGGAAAGCGGACCGCTGGAAGAATTAAATCTGAAAACTTTGGAAAAAGGAGCATGGATAAATATTGTGGCGCCTACACCGTACGAGTTGAAAGTTGTAGGTAATCTCACGGAAGTTGAACCGGATTTTCTGCGTTCCGCACTGGATAATGAAGAACGTTCCCATACGGATATTGAAGATAATTCTATCATGGTCTTAACGAATGTTCCGGTTATGCGTACTTTTGAATCATACGATACATTGCCGTTGGCGATTATTTTGACACCGGATTATATAATTACTGTATGTCTTGAAGATACGCCCGTAATATCCGATTTTAACGAAAGGACGTACCGTTCATTTCGTACATTTAAGAAAACTCGTTTTCTGTTTCAGATACTGTATAAATCCGTAACATATTATTTGAAATATCTGCGGCAGATTGACAAGCTGTCTGATGAAATAGAATCCCGTCTGCGTGAATCTACTCAGAACAAAGAAATTCTGCGTCTTCTGGAACTACAGAAAGCCCTTACATATTTTAATGCTTCCCTGCGTTCCAATGGTGCAGTGCTGGATAAATTAATGCGGCTCCGTTCCAATCATAATCTGCAAAATATTATAAAGCTGTATGAAGAAGATGAGGATTTATTGGAAGATGTCATCATAGAAAATAAGCAGGCACGTGAAATGGTTGAAATGTACAGTACAATTTTAGCAAGACTTGCTGATACGTTTTCATCCATAATGTCGAATAATCTTAACTTAGTAATGCGATTTTTAACGGCGATAACAATACTTTTAGCCATACCGACGGTAATATCCAGTTTTTTCGGGATGAATGTGGAAGGATTTCCTTCGTTTTCACAGGGAATGTTTGCATTTGTAGACATATGCGTGATATCCGTAGCATTATCTGTCATATGTGCAACAGTTTTATGGCGAAAAAATATGTTTTGACGAGGTTGTTTATATATGAGAACTCTAATTGAGGCAGAATTGTCCGATGGCGTAATTTACGGTGATAATATTAACGAAGAATACGTTTATATGCCGGCTTCGGAAATCGGTATGGAAAATCCTGTCTGCATTTTTGAAACAACAGGCGGCAGACAGGATATAACAATGGAGGAAGCTTTAAAAATCGTTACGAAACGCAGTTTAAAACCGGTGCGTCATCCAAGGTTCGGTCTGTCGTCGTGTTGAAAAAAGGGAGGCGTAAAATATGCTGGTAATATCTTCATCCGATTTGTTGAATGAATTTACGTTGTATGCGGATAAAGCTGTGGATGAAAAGGAAACATTAATAGTACAGCGCAGCAGCGGAAAAAATCTTGTTGTCATGTCAATGGAGCAATACAATGAAATGCAAAAAAAGATTTTTTTAGCTAAAGAAGCTGCAAACGGTGAGGTTAAAAATGGATAATGAGGTACATGAGCATGTTCATGCAGACGGAACGGTGCATATACATCATGGACATGCTCATTCGCATACACAGACAAAAGTGGTTTTAAACAGACTGTCAAGAGCCATCGGTCATTTAAATGCGGTTAAACGCATGGTGGAGCAGGGCAGGGACTGCAGTGACGTGCTAATTCAGCTGTCAGCTGTAAACTCTGCATTGCAAAATGTTTCCAAAATCATATTGAAAGACCATATCGAACACTGCCTGGTGGAGGCTGTGAAGGAAGATGACAGGGAAGCTATCGATAAACTGAAAGAAGCTATTGATAAATTCATAAAATAAAAAGACCCTTAAATTTTTATTTGGGGGTCTTTTTGTATTTTGCATACAAAATTTCGTGAAAATTAGAATAAATTATAGAAGTATTGTATTTTTTTATAATCAATGCTAAATTAAATAATGTTAGGTTATAATAAATTTTTATGAATTTCTGGGCTGGGATGAAGACGATGATAACGATTAATGCTAATGCAAAAATAAATCTTACTTTGGACATATTGGGTAAACGTGCTGACGGTTATCATGAAGTCAGTATGATAATGCAGTCGATAAATCTTTTTGATACCCTGACGCTGCAGAAACTGGATAAAAAAGAAATTGTTCTGCACGGTGATGTCAGAGGCGTTGCTAAAATGCAGGATAATTTGATATATAAAGCAGCTCAGTTGTTTTTAAATACATATAAAATAAATAGCGGCGTGGAAATAAATCTGATAAAACGCATTCCGATTGCAGCGGGACTTGCCGGCGGAAGTACGGATGCGGCAGCGACGCTTCGCGGACTTAATGAATTGTTCGAGACGAATTTATCGATTATGGCTTTATGCGAAATGGGCGCAAAGCTGGGGTCGGATATTCCTTTTTGCATTATGGGCGGAACAATGCTGGCTACAGGCCGCGGCGAAATTTTGGCGCAGGTGGCATCTATGCCGAAAGTCAGTCTCGTTTTAGTTAAGCCGAGATTTGATGTTTCTACTGCCTGGGTATATAAAAATTATCATGCAGTGGAAGAAAAGGTTGTTCATCCTGATAATAAAAAAATGCGCAAGGCGCTGCTTATGAAAGATATAAGCCGAATTTGCGATTGTATGGGAAATGTGCTGGAATATGTGACAATCAGTAAATATCCACAGATTGAAGCAATAAAACAGAAATTGTGCAGTTACGGAGCAAAAGCGGCTATGATGTCAGGTAGCGGTCCTACCGTATTTGCCGTAGTGGAAAGTAAAGAGTTGGCTGAAAAAATTGCAGATAAAATTCGAAATGATTTTGAAGCAGATATATTTGCCGTAGAAACGGCTTTAAAAAATTTTTAATGGAGGTATTGGTATGAATAGTAAACTTGCGCCGATTAAGTTGGATAGTTATCAGCCACTGCGTGAAGTGGTTTTTGAAACGCTTAGAGATGCGATAAGAAAAGGTATTTTAAAACCGGGTGAACGTTTGATGGAAATTCATCTGGCAGAACAGCTCGGTGTCAGCCGTACTCCGGTACGGGAAGCTATCCGCAAGCTGGAGCTGGAAGGCTATGTAATAATGATGCCTCGTCGCGGCACATATGTATCAAATTTATCCATTAAAGATATTAATGAAGTTTTTGAAATTCGCACTTCGCTGGATTCATTGGCAAGCGGGCTGGCGGCTGAACGAATAACCGATGACGAACTGGAACAGTTGCAAAGACTGTTGGTAATTATCGGTGAAGCGATAAAAGATAAAGATATGGATAAAATAGTTGAAGCGGATACGAAATTTCATGATTTACTGTATCAGGCAAGCCGTAATAACCGTCTGGTAGGCATCATCTATAACCTCAGAGAACAGCTTACCAGCTTCAGGGCAAAATCCATGGCTTATCCGGGTAGACTGGAAGAGACGCTGGAAGAGCATCGCCGTATAGTCGATACGATTGCGCAGGGTGATGTGGAAGGAGCGCAGAAAGCTTCTGAATATCATATGGAACGTTCGGAGCATACACTGCTTCTCAGCATGGAAGATAAAGAAGGAAATATGGAATAATTTGCTATAATAAGCAATAGATTATATGATATAATAAATATATACTTGTTGTGTCCGTACTGTTTGAAAAAATAAGTGGTACAGCGGATAAGTATATATCAATAAATTGATGAAATCAGAAAAAAGGAAAGTGAATTTTACGGTGAAATCAGATGGATTGATTACAATTATACTGGCGGCAGGCAAAGGAACACGCATGAAATCCAAATTGCCGAAAGTCCTGCACTGCGCAGGCGGTAAGCCTATGGTGAAACATGTGCTTGATGCTGCCAAGGAAGCTGGTTCCACGCATAATATCGTTGTAGTAGGTTTTGGTCATGAACAGGTGCAGCAGGCACTAGAAGGTCAGGCTGAAATTGTTTTGCAAAAAGAACAGCTCGGCACAGGTCATGCCGTAATGCAGGCACAGCCGCTTGTTACGAATTACGATGCTTCCGTCATGGTGCTTTGCGGTGATACGCCGCTTGTAACAGGAAGCATGTTGAAAAAATTCTATAAGGAACATGTAGCATCCGAAGCGAAAGCTTCCGTGCTTACGACGATTATGCCGGATCCGTTCGGTTATGGTCGTGTTGTTCGCGGTGCGGACGGATGTGTAGAAAAGATTGTTGAACAAAAAGATGCTACGGAAAGCGAGCTCGCTATTGATGAAATCAATACAGGCATTTATTGTTTTAATGCCCAGGCATTGTTTGAAAGTCTTAAAAAAGTGAATAACGATAATGCTCAGGGCGAATACTATTTGCCGGACGTATTGTCTATTTTGCGCGAAGAAGGTCAAAAAATCAATGCCTCCATTGCGGACAACTATGAGGATACATTGGGTATCAACAGTCGTCAGCAGCTGGCAAACGCGGAAAGAATTATCCGTCAGCGTAAAAATAATGAACTTATGGCACAGGGCGTTACTTTAATGGACCCTGCTACGACTTATATCGATTATGATGTGCAAATCGGTCAGGATACAGTAATTTATCCGTCTACATGGATTGAAGGCAACAGCAAAATCGGCGAAAACTGCAAAATCGGTCCGAACAGCCGTTTAAATAATGTGGTTATGGGCGATAATGTAGAAGCGATGTTTGTTTTCGGCGAAGATTGTGAAGTTGCCGACAATGTAAAAATGGGACCATACGTACATCTTCGCCCTAATACGAAAATTGCCGCTAAAGTTAAAATCGGCAATTTCGTAGAAGTTAAGAATTCAACAATCGGAGAAGGTTCCAAACTGCCGCACCTCAGCTATATCGGTGACACGGATATGGGTTCAGGCGTAAATATGGGCTGCGGTACGATTACCGTAAACTATGACGGTAAGAATAAATTCCGTACTGTAATCGGTGATGACTGTTTCATCGGCTGCAATTCCAATCTGGTGGCACCTGTAAAAATTAATAACGGAGCATATGTAGGTGCCGGTTCTACTATTACGAAGGAAGTACCGGAAAATGCACTTGCTATTGCCCGTGAAAGACAGAAAAATATTGAACACTGGAAAGATAAAAGAAAATAAAATTTCACTATCATGGTTTAATTAAATTAATCTTGTTAGTAATGTAAATAACTACATTATTATATGTTATTTATTTATTTTTTATATATCTCAGGAGGAGTAAAATGAACTTCGATACCTCAAAATTATGTATTCTCACTGGTAATGCCAATCCTAAATTAGCGCAGGAAGTTGCGCAGTATATCGGTGTAGAATTATGTCATGCTTTTGTAGGTCATTTCAATAATGGCGAAACTCAGGTAATGATTAGCGAAAGCATTCGCGGTAAGGATGTATTCATCATTCAGCCTACCAGCCAGCCAGTAAATGATAATCTCATGGAACTTCTGGTTATGGCTGATGCTTGCCGCAGAGCTTCTGCACAGAGTATTACCGCTGTTGTGCCATATTATGCTTATTCCCGTCAGGACCGCAAAACACGTGGTCGTGAACCTATCTCTGCCAAACTGGTGGCAAATCTGATGACGACAGCCGGCGTAACCCGTGTCGTAACTGTCGATTTACATGCAGGTCAAATTCAAGGTTTCTTTGATATTCCGGTAGACCATTTAGCAGCTGCACCGCTTCTGGCAAGCTATATTCAGGGTAAAAATCTTGATGATGTAGTTGTAGTATCCCCGGACCTCGGTGGCGTAACACGTGCGCGTGCTTTGGCTGACAGACTGAAAGCACCTATCGCTATTATTGAAAAACGTCGTCCGAAACCGGGCTGTGCTAAAGTTATGAGCCTCATCGGTGAAGTTAAGGATAAAAACTGCGTTATCATCGATGATATCGTGGATACTGCCGGTTCATTATGTGAAGGTGCAAAGGCACTTGTAGCACATGGAGCTAAATCCGTATATGCTTGCTGTACGCACGGTATTTTAAGCGACCCGGCCGTTCAGCGCATTGAGGATTCTCCAATGGAAGAATTGATTATCACCAATACTATTCCGTTACCTGAAGAAAAACATTCTAGCAAGATTATTTCTTTATCTATGGCTGCTCCAATCGGAGAAGTTATTGCCCGTATTTATCAGAAAAAATCTGTAAGTAAACTTTTTGATGCCATTGATATTATCAAAGGTAAAGGCTGATAAATAAATATAATGATAAAAGAAAAGGTCTCTATTTAGAGGCCTTTTTTCTAAATTAGGCAGAGATTAATTAGTTCAGATTATTTTAAGGTAGATAGCATATATTAAATAAAAAATAAAATATTTGGAGGATAGGCTTTTTATGTTTGCGATAGAAATAATCAAGGCTATTGTATTAGGCGTTGTTGAAGGGCTAACGGAATGGCTGCCGGTCAGCAGTACGGGTCATATGATTTTAGTGGATGAGTTCATGCGTTTGAATGTAAGCAAGGATTTTATGGATATGTTCCTTGTTGTAATTCAGCTTGGAGCTATTTTAGCTGTAGTTGTTTTGAACTTTGAGCGATTAAATCCGTTTTCACGCCAAAAAACATATCTGAAAAAAAGACAGACAGTTACTTTATGGAGTAAAGTTATTGTAGGCTGTCTGCCAGCAGCGGTAATCGGCTTAGCATTAAACGATTTTATGGAAGAACATTTGATGAATGCTTATGTTGTAGCGGCAATGCTTATTTTATACGGTGTATTGTTCATTGTAGTGGAAAATTATAATAAGCATCGTCGACCGACGATTACAGATGTAGATAATCTGGATTATAAAACGGCACTTATTATCGGCTTTTTCCAGGTACTTTCTCTGGTGCCGGGTACATCACGTTCCGGTTCTACGATTTTAGGCGGTATTTTATTTGGAACAAGTCGTGTCGTAGCAACGGAATATACGTTTTTCCTGGCTATTCCGGTCATGTTCGGTGCAAGCGCATTGAAATTGTTTAAATTCGGTCTCATTTTTTCTTTTGAAGAAGCAATATTATTGCTGGTAGGTATGGTAGTAGCATTTATTGTATCCATTATATCCATTAAGTTCCTGCTTCGTTACGTAAGAACAAATGATTTTAAAGCTTTCGGCTGGTACCGTATTATCATCGGAATTTTAGTGTTTATATTTATTTACATTTAAATTTAAATAAAAAGGCTGAAACATGAAAAATTATTTCATGCTTCAGCCTTTTTCTATTTGTAAGAAAAACCTTTTCCGTTTACTTCGGAAGCGTTGGCGATTATAAAAAATGCCTTAGAGTCTATCTTTAAAGCTATTTCTTTTATTTTACTGAGTTGAGTAAGTGTAATTACGACATAAAGAATACGTTTTTTCGTATGAGTATAACCACCTTCTCCTTCGATGAACGTAACGCCTCGTCCCAGTTCATGCATGATATGTTCAGCTATTTCGGCTGATTTATCGGATACTATCATGATAGATTTGCGTCTGTTGAAACCGGTAACGATGCGGTTATCGACTTCGCCCATGATGTACATATAAATTAATGTATAGATAGCAACCTCAAAATTGAACAGGCATAAACCGCATAAAACGATGAGACAGTTTAAAGCGAATATCATGGTACCGATATTGTA
>USIX01000043.1 GCA_900554895.1 uncultured Megamonas sp.
GTTAAAAGGTTTTTTCTTTTTGGTTCATTTTTCTTTTGACCTTTCAAAAGAAAAATGAATAATAAATAGAAATTTATGAAAGACGGGAAAAATGTTCAATGGCTTTTGCAAATTCTTCGACAGTCTTTTCAGCGTCACCGTGCTGAATGCCGTCAATAACACAATGTTTCAAATGTCCTTCCAAAATAACTTTTCCGACACTGTGCATGGCGGACTTGGCGGCATTGACCTGCATGAGCACATCCTCACACGGAATATTTTCATCATCTATCATTCTGTCAATGGCATTAAGCTGTCCTATAATACGCTTTATACGACGATGGAGTTTTTGTGTTTCCATACATTGTTTCATGAATAAATCATACCTTTCTTAGATATTTAGATTATATTTATATTATATCAGATTACAAAACTAAAATTTTAATTGATTAGATTAGTGTTTTTGTTATAATTTTATTGAAAATAGTTTTCAATAAAATTCGAGGTGAAAATATGAATTTAAATGAATACAGCAAGCGCCATTCCACAAGCGAAAGAGCAAGAGAGCTTCTTCGTTACATTGGTCCGGGACTTTTGATTACAGTCGGTTTCATCGACCCGGGCAACTGGGCTTCCAATCTGGCAGCCGGTGCCGATTACGGCTATTTATTATTATGGATGGTTACGCTTTCAACGATAATGCTCATTTTGCTTCAGCATAATGCAGCACATCTGGGAATTGTTACAGGCCTTTGCTTATCGGAAGCAGCTACAAAATTTCTGCCGCAGTGGATTTCCCGCCCTGTACTGGCTTCAGCAATGATAGCTTCAATCGCTACTGCTCTGGCGGAAATTTTAGGTGGGGCAATAGCCCTGAATTTACTGTTTAATATTCCTATTACTATCGGAAGTATTATTACTGCCGTATTTTGCGCTGTCCTGCTAAAAACGAATTCATATCCTAAGATGGAGAAAATAATCATTGCATTTGTATCGATTATCGGATTTTCCTTTTTAATCGAATTGCAGATGGTACCGGTTGAATGGTCAGCAGCCGCTTCGGGATGGACTGTACCGAATATGCCGGAAGGTTCAATCGTAATCATAATGAGTGTACTCGGTGCAGTCGTTATGCCTCATAACCTTTTTTTACATTCAGAAGTTATACAGTCACGCCAATGGAATTTACAGGATGAAAAAATTATTCAAAAACAGCTCCGTTATGAATTCCTTGATACGATTTTTTCTATGGGAATAGGCTGGGCAATCAACAGCTCTATGATAATCATTGCAGCAGCCGTATTTTTCACAAATGGTATTCAGGTGGATGATTTGGCACAGGCAACGGAACTTTTACGCCCGATACTGGGAGAAAATGCCGCGATTATATTTGCTGTAGCACTGTTATTTGCCGGCATTTCATCGACTTCAACCTGTGGAATAGCCGGCGGCAGTATTTTTGCCGGTATATTCGGCGAAGATTACGATATAAAAGACTATCATTCATGGCACGGTGTATTATTAACATATGGTTTGGCTGTGCTGGTGATTGTTTTCATATCCGACCCGTTTCAGGGACTTATCTATTCACAGATGCTTCTCAGTATACAGCTTCCGATAACAGTTGCACTTTTAATATACCTTACATCTTCACGTAAAGTCATGGGCAAATTCGTAAACAGTTTACGGCTGAAAATAGTCTTAGGCATTATCGGTGCGGTTGTTATAGGTTTGAATATTGTTTTACTGTATCAAATGATTATAAACTAAAATTCAATTATAGAACGATAATGAATACATTTATTTTTTAGAGGAATACACAGGATTTTGTCATGGTTTTTTAGAATAGTATTTGATAAAATATAGATAACGTTCTCGTTAGATATTGGAGTGATTTTTATGACAGGAAATACAGAAGTAATTACAGGAAATGATTATAAAAGAATGATAGCGGGGGCTTACAGTGCCTTTTTGCTGGAATATGAAAATATTAATGCATTAAACGGAGATTCTCTGCTGGATAAAAAAGCCGGTACGCATATTCTGCGTACTATCGGAGCAGCAGCCATGTCACTGCGTGATTTGCAGGCGGTGGAAAGTATCGGCGGTGTGTCCAAACGTGCAGGCAGTGCCGCTGTTTTAGGCGCAAGAGGAAATGCCGGCGTGCTGATTTCACAAATTCTGCGAGGTATTGCTAAGGGATTGTCTGGAAAATATGAAGCATCCTCTTCTGTTTTCGGCAAATCTTTCCAATACGGTGTTTTATATGCACAGCGTGCCGTAAATGATGAAGTCGAACGCCCTATTATTATCACGGCAAAAGCCGTAGCCAAAGGTGCTTATAATGCTGTCCGCGCCAATCTGCCGATTGCGGAAATACTGACGGAAGCAATTAAAGCCGGAGGCATCGCACTGAGCCAGGCTGAACATAAATGCGGATTTGTCGATGCCGGAGCTAAAGCTCTGATGGTATTTTTGCAGGGCTGCCGCAACGGTTTGGACGGATATTATGTTTCTCCGATAATGCTCTTCTCCTCCGGTTTTAAAACGTCGCATAATGTGCCTAATCCGCGCTACGATATAGTTTATCCGTACGCCGTATCATGCAGAATGGAAAGATGCAGGGCAAGTAAAGCCGATTTGGCAAAAATGTTAAAACCTATGGGCAAAGTAATCGTAATAAAAAGCGAAGGCCGCGATATCCTGCTGTATCTGCATACGGATTATCCGGGCAATATGCTAGAACAAGCCGTCGACTGGGGAACCATTAAAGACGTAACAATCCAGAACCTGGCAATGCCGCATAATCTTAAATCTGTTGATAAAACCATGCTGGATGTAGCAATGCTGGCAATAGCAGATGATGAAACAAGTGCACAGCAGCTGGAAGAACTGGGAGCCATCGCCGTAATTACCGATGATAAAGTAAGCGGCCCGTCCGTTGGCGATTTAATAAACTTAATTCACAGTGATATCGCCAAAAATTATATTATCATAGCGAACAATGTGGATAATTCGCTTGTAATGGCACAGGCAAAACGTCTTTTAAACAATAATATCGAAATTCTGTATACAACAAATCTGAACGAACAGCTGAAAGTTATAAAACACTTTAATCCTGAACTGGAATTAAAAGACAACATCAAAAATATGAACGAGGCATTAAACGATTGACTGACTGAACAGAAAATGAGAGAAGGTGAGTTCAGTGGATTTTTTTAGGAATATAGTGATTTTGACTGCTGTATGCCTGCTTTTCGGCAACACGGCATTTGCCGCACCGATTTTAAAATTAAATTCGCACGGCCATGATGTAATGGTTCTGCAGCAAAATCTCATGCGGTTAAATTACAGCGTCAGTAAAATAAGCGGCAACTATGATAAAGAAACACAAGAAGCAGTAAAGGCATTTCAAAAAGACAATAAACTCAGCGTTACAGGTATTGTAAACAGAGAAACATGGTGGGCGATAAAAGGCGGCAAACCTACAATAAGCGGTATAGGCAATACGAGCACGTCTGTAACCAAACCTACAAGCTCGCCAATTTGGGACAATATCTCCTCTGTACCGTACGGCAAAACTTTTTTATCAAAAAAAGAAGTTCCATCCATTATTGCAACAGCTAAAAACTATTTGGGCGTACCGTACGTTTTCGGCGGTGCTTCACCGGAAGAAGGATTTGATTGTTCCGGATTTTTGGAATATGTTTTTGCCCGCAACGGTATAGAAATTCCGCGGACGGCCGATGAACAGTACCGATTAGGAAAACTCGTCAAGCAGTCACAGCTTGTAGCCGGTGATTTAGTGTTTTTCACTACATATGAACCGGGAGCTTCACACTGCGGAATTTATCTTGGAAATGATAAATTCATTCATGCTTCCAGCAGTAAGGGAATACGAGTGGACGATATAAACGACTCTTACTGGGCCAGCAGATATTACGGCGGTAAACATATTGTGAAATAAAAAACAGCAGGATTTCCTGCTGTTTTTCTAATATTTTATCTTTAGGAAAAGAAAGGCAGGCAATATATGAAACGAATAGAAAAAGTTTATGAATATTTACAGGATTTTGCAGTAAAAAATAATGCCGAGCCGAATGCTTTAGCCGGTTTGACAGCTACGGAAATTGCCGATAATCTCGGTTTTTTACGCAGTAATGTAAGTCGGGAACTCAACAAGTTATACCGAATGGGAAAAATCATAAAAATTTCCGGTCGACCGGTACTTTATAATGTCAGTACAACGGAAAATGTCCCTGATACAATACCAGATAAAATAAATATACAAACGGAAAAATCGGCATTCAGTGATTTAATCGGCGCAGATGACAGCCTAAAAACACAGGTGGAACAGGCAAAAGCTGCTATAATATATCCGCCGAACGGTCTGCATACACTGATTGTCGGACAGACTGGCGTAGGAAAAACACTCCTGGCGCATATGATGTTTGAATACGGCAAAGAAGCAGGCCGTTTTGCCAATAATGCACCGTTTGTCACATTCAACTGTGCCGATTATTACAGCAATCCGCAATTATTGATTTCTCATATTTTCGGACATATTAAAGGCGCTTTCACCGGAGCGGATAAAGCCGTACCGGGTCTTATTGAAACAGCAGATGAGGGAATTTTATTCCTGGATGAAATTCACCGCCTGCCACCGGAAGGACAGGAAATGATTTTTTATTTTATGGATACAGGTACGTTCAATCGTCTGGGAGAAACAAAAAGAGAACGAACGGCAAATGTTTTAATTATCGGCGCGACGACGGAAAATCCCGATTCCGTGCTTACCAAAACCTTTAAACGCCGCATACCGAATATTATTTCCATTCCGCCGCTTGCCGAACGTCCGCTCAAGGAAAAACTGGAAATAATGACTGTACTGTTTACCGAAGAAGCACGGAGCATCAAACGACCGGTAAAAATATCCGCCGATGCAGTAAAGGCGATTATCGGCAGTATCGGCAACGGTAACGTCGGCCAGCTGAAATCCAATATCCGTTTATTGTGCGCACAGGCTTTTTTAAACGGCATCCGAACAGACGGACATATCGAAATAACCTATCAAATGCTTCCCTCCAAAATAAAATCGGGAATACTTTCCATGAGCAGGGCAAGAGAAGACACTGCACTTATCAGCCATTATATTGAAAAAGATTTATACGTGACACCGACCAGCCGCGGCAAACTACCAAAAGAGGATGAGGACGAACCTTTCAATCTGTATCAAATGGTAGAAAATAAAGTCAACATGCTTAAGCGGGAAGGCATAGCAGAAGATTTAATCCAGCAGATTGTAGTAGCTGATGTAAATATGTACGTAAAATCTTTTTATAACCAAAATGATAATGTATCGTTATCTGTATATGACCGTCTGCTGAAAATAATCGATATAGATATGGTGAAATTTGCCCAGCAAGTTGTAGATTTAGTAGAAAGATACATGCGACTTGTTTCATATGAACGTTTTTTATATGCGTTCGGCCTGCATTTAAGCTCAATGTTCAACCGCATAAAAGATGAACAGCCCATCCGCAACGTTCTGGAGGGAACGGTGAATATGTCTTCAGTCGAATATAAACTGGCAACGAAAATAAAATTAATGATAGAAGAAAAATATGACATTACCGTATCAAAATCAGAAACGGAATATTTTGCCATGCTGCTTCAATCACTAAAAGAAGAAGACAAATCGCAAAGAGTTGTAATTGCCGTAGCCATGCACGGAGAATACACCGCAAGTTCTATGGTTAATGTCGCACGAAAACTGTACAGTGCCAACAAAACAACGCTTTTAGCCTTCGATATGCCGCTGGAATGCCGTCCTGACGACATGCTCAATAAAATTGTGGAACAGCTGCAAAATACCAACTGCCGGGAAGGTGTGCTTTTGCTTGCCGATATGGGCTCACTGTGCAGTTTCGGCCCTATACTGGAAGAACGGCTCGGCGTACCGGTCAAAACGCTGGGAATGGTTACAACACCGTTCGTACTGGAAGCGATGCGCAAAGTAGATATTGCAGGCATCAGCTTATCGGCAGTATACGATTCACTGAAAACTTTTACGGGATACGGATACACAAGCATGACCGATAATCAAAACGAAACGAAAGAAAAAGCCATTGTAACCATTTGCAGTACGGGTAAAGGAA
Source organism: uncultured Megamonas sp. (assembly GCA_900554895.1). Classification (GTDB taxonomy): domain Bacteria; phylum Bacillota; class Negativicutes; order Selenomonadales; family Selenomonadaceae; genus Megamonas; species Megamonas gallistercoris. Next base: position 6,138 of record USIX01000043.1, read on the forward strand.
CAGCGGAAAAATTGCAGAATATAGTCATCGATATTTTAATCGACGCATCGATGAACCATATAAAAGTAATTCCGATAGGACTTGAGAATATACACGAAAAACTGACACAGATAGGACGCAAATATCATATTATGGCGATAATCGGTGTGAAAAATCCTCATATTGACGCTCCGTTCATCCCGATTGAGCAAATTATCAGCGGCGAAGGAGACATTATTTTACGTGAGATAATCGGAGCGAATATACCAATGAAAAAGACTGAAAAAAACGTGGTGTTGCGAAAATTTTGCGAAGACGGTCTACAGGAAATGTTGCTGTATTTAAATCCAAACAAAATAGTCGGTACACTGCTTAAATTTATTGACACACTGGAAGATGAACTGAAAATAAAATGGGACAATCCCCATAAACTCCGTCTTGTAATTCATATCGGCTGCGCACTTGAACGCATGGTGACACACAGCGGTCTGGTATATGACAAAAAAAGTGCCGGAGAAATTGATACACAACAATTTAATATAGTAAAAAAAGCTGCGGAAATATTCACCACTACATTTCAATTAAAACTGACGGATAATGAACTGTATTATATCTTAAAAATGCTTTGATAAAAAATAGTGTGTTTTTTTCGTAAAATAACTTCTGTTTTTGAATAAATAATTGTCTGTGTTGACACACAAAACACATTTTGTGTTAGTTTTATGTTGACACAGATTATTTTTTTGCTGCAAGCGTGTTGTTTTTCAGTGTGTTATTTTATATAAGCATAAAATCCGGGCGAAAAAGCCTTAAAATAAAGAATTTTATTTTGACACAGAATGTTGGCACGCGATTTGCATATAATATAAGGCAGAGGATGTTTTTATAAAGGAGGTTTTATAAATGTTAGGTATTATAGTAGGTACACATGGTCATTTAGCTGAAGAACTGGTGAATACTTGCGCAATGATTTGCGGCCAGCCGGAAAATTTAAAAACGGTAACGCTTGTTCCAGGTGAAGGCCCGGATGATTTAATAGTAAAATACAACAAAGCTATTGAAGAAATGGATACAACAAACGGAGTAATTATTTTAAACGATTTATTCGGCGGAAGTCCTTACAATGCAGCTTGCCGCATTGCCATCAATGATGAAAACTGCGGTATCGTTACGGGCGTAAGTCTGCCGATGCTCGTTGAAGTAATCAACTACCGTTTATGTAGTGGCGAAAATGCCGATGTCAAAGCTGCTATGGAAAAAGCTGTAGAAGCCAGCACTGCTGGCGCACAGATGTTCCATAAAAGCCAGGTTGAAGAAAGTACAGATGAAGAAGGAGACGATTTATAATGAAAATTGTATTAGCAAGAATTGATGACCGTTTAATTCATGGTCAGGTAGCTACTGTTTGGGCTAAAGTTACAGGCTGTCAGCGTATTATCGTATGCGACGATGATGTAGCGGCAGATACTATTCGTGCTACACTTTTAAAACAGGTGGCTCCTCCGGGTATCAAATCCAGCGTTGTCAATGTGGATAAAGCAATCCGCGTTTACAACAATCCGAAATATGCTGAAGACAAATGCCTGCTGCTGTTCACCAACCCGACAAGCGTTCTCCGCATGGTAGAAGGCGGAGTTGACATTAAATCCGTCAACGTTGGCGGCATGAGCTTTAAAGAAGGTAAACGCCAGATAACAAACGCTGTATCCGTTGATGACAAAGATGTAGACGCATTTAAAAAACTGAGTGAAAAAGGCATTGAAATCGAATTCAGAAAAGTTGATACGGATAAACGCGTAAACTTAATGGAATTACTCAAATAATTAAATAGAAGATTAGCAGCTGTTTTTGCAGCTGTTAATCTTTGCCCAAGAGGAGGTTTTATTTATGGAACTTAGTGGTGTACAACTTATAGCTATTTTTATCGTTTCAGCAATAGCCGGTATGGGAAGCGTTCTGGACGAATTCCAGACACACCGTCCGCTCATTGCTTGTACATTAGTAGGCGCAATTTTAGGTGATATAACAACTGGTATTATAATCGGCGGTACATTGGAAATGATTGCTCTGGGCTGGATGAATATCGGTGCGGCAATGGCACCGGACGCAGCACTGGCTTCCGTTATTTCCACAATTCTCGTTATTGCAGGTCATCAAAGTATCGGTGCCGGCATTGCTATTGCCATGCCGCTGGCTGCAGCAGGTCAGGTACTTACAATCATCTGCCGTACAATCACGGTGTTCTTCCAGCACAAAGCTGACGGTTTTGCACAGGAAGGCAACCTTCGCGGCATCGATATCTGTCATTTAGGCGCATTATGCCTGCAAGCACTTCGCGTAGCTATCCCTTCCCTTCTTGTTGCAATGTATATCGGCACAGATGCCGTTCAAGGTTTACTTGATGCCATTCCGGCTGTAGTTACAGGCGGTCTTCAGGTAGCAGGCGGCTTTATCGTTGTAGTAGGTTATGCAATGGTTATCAATATGATGGGTGCAAACTACCTCATGCCGTTCTTCTTCCTCGGTTTCGTTACAGCGGCATTCACTGATTTCAACCTTGTTGCATTCGGTGTAATCGGTCTCGTATGTGCAATCGTATACATTCAGCTCAATCCGAAATATCATCAGGTGGCAGCAGCACCGGCGGCAGCTTCATCCGCAGCCAGCAATGCAGATGATGACCTTGATGATGAATTAGATTAAAAGGAGGTAGCAAACTATGAAAAAATTAACTTCAGGCGATTTATTCTGGACTTTTGTCCGTTCTAATTTTCTTCAAGGTTCATGGAATATGGAACGTATGCAGGCGCTTGGCTTCTGCTTCGGTATGATACCTATCATAAAAAAATTATATGAAGGCGATGAACGCAAGGCAGCTCTCAAAAGACATCTTGAATTTTACAATACGCAGCCGTTCGTAACAGCTCCAATCATCGGCGTTGTTGCCGCAATGGAAGAACAAAAAGCCAACGGTAAAGACATTCAAGACGGTGTTATCAACGGTATTAAAGTAGGTATGATGGGACCTCTCGCCGGTGTCGGCGACCCGATTTTCTGGGGTACACTCCGTCCAATCTGTGCGGCGCTCGGTGCATCACTTGCTATGGGTGGTAGCCTGTTCGGTCCGGTTTTATTCTTCGTTCTGTTCAATATTGTCCGTCTGCTTGTTCGCTGGTACGGTATTAAATACGGTTATACAAAAGGTACAGGCATCGTATCCGATGTTGCCGGCAATACTTTACAAAAACTCACAGAAGGCGCATCCATTCTCGGTCTGTTCGTTATGGGAGCTCTCGTAAACAAATGGACAACGGTCAATATTCCGCTTGTCATTTCAGAAGTAACCATGCAGGACGGCAGCGTCGTAACGACAACAGTTCAATCCATCTTAGACCAGTTAATGCCAGGTCTTGTTCCGCTGTTGCTTACATTTGCCTGCATGAAACTCATGAAGAAAAAAGTCAATGCCATCTGGATTATCTTTGGTTTATTCGCTATCGGCATTCTCGGCTTCTGGGCTGGTATTTTGAAATAAGACATCCCTAAACATCCCTAAAACCTAATATAAAATAAAAAAGACTGTAGCAGATGATTACATCCGTTACAGTCTCTTTTTTTAGGCAAAAATATTTATCTGCGGCATTTTTTCGATTAAATGCAGTTCGTAAGCATACTGATAGAACAAAGATAAAGCTTGTATCTGTTCGGAATTGAACTTCCACTGAATTACGTGCATATATTCATACAGCTGATTGTGCGTAAACGGTTTATCCGCCGTCAATTTTGTAATAGCATCACTGATATTGGCAAAACCGTTTTTAAAGCCATTCGTTATGAACTGCTGTATTTTAACGGTGTCTTCATGATGAGTTTGCGCAAATTCACGGCTTACCACCCATACGGCATATACCATGCACAATCCGGTCAGTTTTTTCCATTCTCTGCCCAAATCATAATAATAAAAACCTTCTTGCTGATGATGTTTTAAATACAGAGCATCATCGCCGATAAACAAAGCAGCACTGGCTTTATCATCGGGAAAAATATTTAAAGGCGATAATGTTTTAATTTCATAATCCGGCTGAATATGATACGATTTGTTCATAATAATTTTTAATAAACGATGCGATGTAGCCGATTGAGCTGTAAGCAGTATTTTCTCTCCATGTAATGTTTCAATCGGTTTCTTACTTACGAGGATAATACTTTGTACATCACCGTCTGCCATGATACTTACACCCGGCAGAATAAATAACTTTTCAAAATTCTGTGCATAAACTATGGAAGAAACGGGACTTACGTTCAAATCGCCGTCCAATACGGCACTGTTCAATTTTGCTGGAACACCGCGGACTATTTCAAAATCGTGCTGCACTTTCTGCGAAAATGTATAAGTAAGCGGCAGACAGTTTAAATAATTTATATGACCAATACGCATAATGATATCCTTTCGATTTTATACGGTATAATACAATTATAAATTTATTATAGACATTTAATAAAAAAAACACAAATGTATTAATATTTTTTATCGAAGTTTTGCAATTTGAGCAAAATACACAAGAAAACATTATTTTGTTTTAATAATTTTTGATGTTTGAGTATACACAGTATTGATAATATATGATAGAATAAATCTGTATGCGTAGATTGATTAAGGCTGTTTTATCAATAGCTTTAATTTATAGAAAATTTTTAGGAGGATTTTTGTATGACGAGAATAAAGGATACAGTAGAGCATATCGCAAAAGCCATAATCTCACAAAAAGATTATTTAAATATGTTGGATAAAGCTATTGGTGACGGTGACCATGGAAATAATATGGCTATCGGTTTTACAGCAGCTCTGGAAAATATCGAAAACATGAATGACGACGGAAACCCTGCCAAAGTTTTAAAAGCTATAGGAACAGCTTTTTCCGAAAATGTAGGCGGAGCAGCAGGTCCGCTCTATGCGGCAGCTTTCAATCGTGCTTCCAAAGCCTGCGATGAAAATACATCGTTTACCGTTGATTCTGTAATCAAAGTTTTGGGTGAAGCGATTGAAGCGATAAAAAAACGCGGTCGAGTTAAACCGGGAGAAAAAACCATGCTTGATGTTCTTGTGCCTGTACATGAAGTATTCGTAAAAGGCAAGGAAAAAGACATGACATTGTTTCAGTGCCTCGGTGAAGCTTCAAGAGCCGCCAAAGAAGGTGCGGATTATACACGTACTATTTCGGCCAGCAAAGGCCGCGCAAGCTATCTCGGCATTCGCAGTATCGGTCATCAGGACCCGGGCGCAACTTCATCGCTCATTATGGTCAGAGAATTATACAACTTTTTTCAACGTTGATAAAAAACGGAGCATTCCAAAGTGTCTACTATAGAAATTTAGTAGGCACTTCAATTTTTATTTTGATATAAAAATTATAAATAAAAAAATAATCAGATTATTGCCATCAAACAAAAAATATGTTATAATAAAAATGCAAAGGGAAAATGCACAAAGGTTGCTACAAGAATGATTTCCAGGGAGAATGAGCAATGAATATTGTACAGAGGAACCCGAAAAAATTATTCTTCAGCACATTCGAAAGGATGTGGCAGACTATAGAAAAAGTTACAGAAAGCCTTAGTGTGAACTGTACTTAGGTATGTCAAGCTGTTGAAGAAAGCAAGCCTGTAAAGAAAGGCATAGATTAGAAACATAATAAGACAGTGAGCATTAATAGCAACATCAATTTTCATTCTTATGCGCATTAAAAGTAACGTTACAAAAATTTAATTCTGTGGTAACAGAGAAACATCACAATATGATTTGGATATATGTCTCGTATCTGAAAAATAACGATGTTTAGATGTATGATATGTATTTATTAAATGCGTATCAGGTATTTAAGGTTAGTTTAGATAGTTTTAGATTTTAATTTATTCTAAGATATCTTATATTGAAACTGGATGCATATTGCACACGTTAGCTGACTGAAGAATACAGCAAGGACTTCTAACTTAAGGGAAGAAATTGCAACAAAAAAACTGAATAAAGAGGGATTCGATTGTATACACAGTATACTAAATAAAAAGCGATTAGCATGAAGATATGTTAATCGCTTTTTATTTTGTCAAAAACTCCTGCTCATGATGAACAGGAGTGAAAATTCATCTATTCTTAATATATCTTTTGTTCGGCGGTGAAACAGGCGTTACGGAAGTATTTTTTCTATTATGACGGTCCACACTGATAACAAGACCCATACAGGTCATATTCAAAATCAGTGAAGTACCTCCATAGCTTATAAACGGAAGCGGAAATCCGATTACCGGTAAAAGTCCGACAACCATGGCTATATTACCGGCAGCCTGTCCGACAATAAGCAGCATAATACCACAAACAAGCATTTTACCGAAATTATCTTTAGTGCGCAAAGCTATTTTTATAAAATAAAACGCCATAGCAATCAACAATAAAAATATGATTAAAGCACCGATAAAACCCATTTCCTGACAAAAAACGGCAAAAGCAAAATCGGTATGCGATTCCGGCAGATAAGAATATTTACTGAAACCGTGTCCCAATCCCATACCGGAAAATTCACCCGAACCGATAGCCAGTATTGACTGGACTATCTGATAACCGTCGTCTTGCGAACGCGACCACGGGTCATACCAGCTTTTGAGACGGTCAAGGCGATACGGCTGAAATGTGGCAAGAAATGCAAGTACAATAGCACCCAGACCGCATATAATACCTATCCATTTTTTATCCAAGCCAGCAATAAAATACAGCATGGTAGGTATACCGAGAATAATCATGGCTGTTCCCATATCCGGCTGCAGTTCTACAAGCCCAGCAATAACTATACATATGAGAAAAATTATATTTTTACGCGGGTCTACAGTGATGGACAGTTTTTTATCAAGACATTTGCCGAGATAAGACGCACTGATAACTATCGTTACTATTTTGGCAAGCTCTGAAGGCTGAAACTGCATGAACCCGAGCGGCAGCCAGCGCTTGGAACCGTTAACGGTTATGCCCACCAGCAAAACCAGTCCTAAAAGCACAATCGTAGTAAAAATAAGGAATATTTCCCAACGCATGGAAGACAGTCTTTTGTAATTGAACCGACTCGATAAAAAAAAGGCGATAAAGCCGACAATTATACTGATGATATGTCTTATCAAAAAGTAATAGGGATTTTCAAAATCAGTATAAGCTGTGATGAGACTGGCACTGCATATATTTATAGTGCCGATTATGATGAGGATAAACATAATATATGTGAGTGCTTCCATATCGTTTATCCAGAATTTGCGTTGTATTTTCATTTGAACACAACCTTAATCTTTTTGGGTGAATGTTACTTCGCAACGGTTGATTTTTTCGCCGAAACCGCTGAATTTGCGTTCATATTCCGTCATTATATTTTCAGCCTGGTATTCGCTGTTATGCAGGTCAAAAGTCACGGCATCCACTTTTAAACCGGCTAGTGCAAACTGCTCTAAAGAAAAATCGAACAGCGGTCTGTTATCCGTTTTAAAGAAGAGTTCTCCGTTAGTTTTCAAAAGACGGCGATATTTTTCCAAAAAGCTGATATGCGTAAGACGTCTTTTCGCATGGCGAGCTTTCGGCCACGGATCACAGAAGTTGATGTAAAAGCGGTCGACTTCATCTTCTGCAAAAATATTTTCAATCTGTTCAATATTAAATACCATTAAACGGACATTTTTAAGTTCCTGTTCTTTTACTTTTTTAGCAGCATAATACAATACGTCCTGCTGCAGTTCAATACCGATGAAGTTTACATCAGGATTTCTTTGCGCCGTCTGACTGATAAAGTCGCCCTTACCAGTACCCAGCTCGACATGAAGCGGCGCAACCCGTCCGAATACTTCCTGCCAACGGCCTTTTATTTCTTCTGAAGGACTGTTGCCCTTCGTATATACAAAATCACTGAAATCAAGAATAGCTTCATCTATCCAAGGTTTTCTTCTTAAACGCAAAATTAATTCTCCTTTATTTATAAATTTCAAATGTTATTGTATCACAAATGCCTTAAGAATACATAATTTTTGTTTTAAGTTAACTGTTTTTCAAAAAAGATTTTCCGCAATAAAAAAATAAAATATTGTTTCAACTTTATTTTTCCTAAGTTATAAGAAATACTCCGCCTATGGTGGAGTATTTTTTTTTGCTATATTAAATGTAGAAAGAAAACATACAACAAAATTAAAGGGTGTGATTTGATGAACAATTTACCTTGTACTATGAAAGCCCTTATCGTTGAAGGGATAAATCAATTAACGTATAAAGATGTTCCGATGCCGAAATTCAAAGCTGATGAAGTTTTAGGTAAAAAAGCCATGGCAGAAATCGTAAAACATAAAATCACCGTCTGCGGCAGCTTCAATCGCTATTAATAGCAGGTGATGAAATGATTTTAGCATTAAATCTAAATCCGTCACTGGATAAAATATACACTGTGGATAAACTGGAATACGGCGGCGTAGTCAGAGCAAAAACCGTTGACAATACAGCCGGCGGCAAGGGTATCCATGTAGCCAATGTCTGTAAAGCATTTGATGAAGATTGTATCGTATCCGGTTTTCTAGGCGGACGAACAGGGCAGTTCATTACCGACAAACTGGATGAAAAACAGATGAAACATGATTTTGTGCAGATACAGAAAGAAACACGCGCCTGCATCAATATCGCCACACCGGACGGCAATCAGACGGAAGTACTGGAGCCGGGACCAGAAATTTCCGAAAAGGAACAGCATGTCTTCCTACAAAAATATGAACAGCTGGCGAAGCAGGCTGAAATAATTATCGCTTCCGGCAGTCTGCCCGGTAATATGCCACATAATTTCTATGGGATATTAGCAGAAATTGCCCATAAATACAGCAGAAAATTTCTCGTTGATACAAGCGGACGGACGCTGCAAGAAACACTAGCCTGCAAACCCTTCCTGATAAAACCGAACAAAGACGAAATTGAAGCTCTCAGCGACAGAAAAATAAACAGTGTTGAAGAAGCTGCAGCTGAAGTCAGTATTTTCCAGCAGATGGGAATTGCCCTGCCAATTGTATCGCTCGGCAAAAACGGTTCCGTCATCGGCTATGAAGGAAAAATTTATCATGCTATCCCACCTAAATATAAAGCTATAAATGCTGTCGGCTCAGGCGACGCCTTTGTTGCCGGTATTGCTATAGGATTAAAACGCAACTACTCCATTATCGATACCATCAAACTCGGCTCCGCCTGCGGCACGGCAAATGTTTTAGAGGCAGAAAGCGGCTATGTTTCCAGAGAAAATGTAGACAAGATATTTAAACTTGTTAAAGTAACGCAAATAAAATAAAATTTCTATTTATCGGGGAGTTATTGTTCATTTTTCTTTTGACGGCAAAAGAAAAATGAACCAAAAAGAAAACCTTTTTAACGTTTCGCTTACGCTGCACTGGGTGAGCCTTCGTAGCTCTTATAAGAATACAGCCGGTACAACGGCTCGAAACGTTTGGAATTTGGCTCGTGCCTTTGGTTTTCAGCAGTAACTAAAAATGAGTTGAAGGGCACGGTCATTCGCAGTCATCTCAAAATTTTATTCCATATTTAGAGTATTTTCACGGTAGCGAAGCCGTAAGGCAAGCTATTAAAAAGAAAAATTTTTATCTGTGTTTTTAGTCCAAACTGTTTGAGCGCAAGCGAGTTTTTAGACGTTACAGATAAAAATTTTTCTTTTTAAAGTGAAAATCTCTAGTGGTGCACTA
>USIX01000044.1 GCA_900554895.1 uncultured Megamonas sp.
AGGAAGCTGCCTTAGCCGGTGGAGTGGAAGGACTTTACGCCTAATAAAAAATTTTATCGATAACAAAGTATATTTTAAAGGAGAAAATACGTATGGCTACAAATGTAAAATATTATTGTATGGGATTTTTAGCAAATGGGACGCCTTCTGTCAGAACATTTGCAAGCACAAAAAAGATTGAAGAAAATGATGAAAAATATATAACAGAACTTAAACAGAAAGTAAAAGAAATGTCTAATGAAGAACTTGCATTTGTAGAAATTATTACGGCTGAAGACTACAACCTGTATGTAAATGGCGATGGTACAAATATTTATGTAAGAGATATGGAAACAGGAACACCTAAAATCTATGTTCCACCAGAGCCAACGAAAGAAGAATTACAAGCACAAGCATTATCTCAATTAGATAGTGAATATAATGCACAAAAAGAAGGTTTTAAAAAAGACTTAGATACAGCTAATCTAGCTGGAAATACGGAAGCTGTACAATCTATACAGCAAGAATTTATGGAATTTAATAAAGCATATGAAGAAGCTAAGAATAAGATTATGGAAGAAGGAGTTGAGTAAAATGGCATTTTTTGTAAGAAAAGAACGTTGTAAGTATTGTGCAGGGGAATTAGTAGATGGTAAATGTACAAATCCTAATTGTATTGCATATGTAGATTCAACAAAAACAAATGAAAAAACGACAACTGAAAATAAAGAAGGTGCAGACAATGCGTAAATTATTATTAGCGTTGTGTTGTGCCTTCTTTTTATGTATGCCTAATGCAGATGCAAACAGTCTACATGATATACAAGATAATATCCAAAGTGATAAGGCTTTGCACTTTGCGGCTGGATATATTATTTCGGACCAGCTTCAACGTAATGCGGGTTGCAGTGCTTTTGAAGCTTTTTTAATTACATCCGCCATAGCGTGGGGAAAAGAAAAGCTAGTAGATGATAGTGTAGATAATAACGATGCGTATGCCACTATGGCAGGCAGTTTATTCTATCAAGTTAATTTCTGATTTCTAATGAGGTGATTTATGTATGAACAGATTATAAACTTTATAAATTATTTAATTCCCACTAGATTAGAAGCATATGTTGGAGGAGGTGTTGCCTTTGTGGGTGTTTTGTTGCAGCACTTTTTAGGGCAATGGAATAATCAGATAGAAATTTTATTAATCTTTATGGTAATTGATTATGTTACTGGTCTAAGTGCTGCATATATAATGTCTTCTGTTTATTTGGACAGCAGGAAAGGTTTTAAAGGTATTATCAAGAAAATAGTTATTCTTTGCTTGGTAATATTAGCACATCAGATGGACGTGTTAGTTGGGCAGGACGCATTAGTAAGAAATGTTGTCTTGCTCTTTTTTATTGGGAATGAAGGTCTGAGTATTTTGGAAAATGCAAGTAATTGCGGATTACCTGTACCAAAGAGATTAAAAGATACTTTAGCTCAATTTACTGAAACCAAAAATAAAAAATAAACTCATCAATTTATAGGATTTTATAGTGCTAAATTTAGCGCGGTTAATCTGTGTATAGTACGGATTAACGATATCTTATAAAAAACTGATACTTATAACTTACTAGTTTATTTTTAAAAATATTCACCGTCTATTTTTGCATGCATATTATGTTTTATAAAAAATATTCATTAATATAAATGTTTATTCATTCTATACTTTTGCATGCATGCTGTATTTACTTAATCTTATTTATTTTTATTAGCTGATAAAAAAGGAGTGTATTTTATGTTAAAAATTTTTATTAATCCGGGGCATGATATAGATTTGGACTCTGGCGCATGCGCTAATGGATTGCGAGAAGTAGATATTGCCCTTGCTATTGGTAAGCAGGTAAAACAAATCATGGAAGGTATTGGATATCCATGTATATTGCTTCAATCTGATAATTTAAATGGTGAAACACCCAGTAAACCAAATGTTTGTTATACGGCTAATAATAGTGGAGCTGATATATTTATATCTATCCATTGTAATTCTGCCGCCAGCGCGTCTGCTAAGGGCACAGAAACATTAATTTATAGTGCGGGAGGAGAAGCAGAACTTCTGGCTAAATGTATTCAGTCTCAAATTGTCAATTCCCTTGGTACTGTAGATAGGGGCGTAAAAGAGCGTCCAGATTTATGTGTACTTAGAAATACTTCTATGCTTGCTGTACTTGTAGAAACGGCATTTATAAGCAATGAAGAGGACGCTTATAAATTACAGTTACGACAATATGCGTTTGCTTCAGCAATTGCCAGAGGTATTACAGATTTTGAAAAATTATTATAAGGAGTGTATGTAATATGACTATTGAAGAAATAAAAAATAATGCTTTAGAAAATATTGCTGATTTTGTTACAGATACAGCCAAAGACGCATTTACAAAATGGTTAAAAGAAAAAGCATTGCCAACTGTTCAAGAAGTATCAGAGGCGTTCATCACAGAGCTTAAAAATTCAGCTGCTAATGAGAATGGTTGGAATAAATTCCGAGACGCTATCTTTTTACCAGTTGTAATTACTGGTGGTTTGTGGTTGGCAGAAAAAATTTTAGATAAGTTAAACAATGATGAAGCGATAACCGAATAATATCACTATATATTGATTTTAGGCATTATAGCAAAAGTTTTTATACTATATATTGTGGTGCTAGAAAGAAGGTGATACCATTGTGCTAATTAATTAATAGTAGTAGATAGTAGGTAGTATTTTATATATGTTTCTTTAATGTGCTTAAAAGCCCTTATTACTTAGAATTAAATCTAGGTAGTAAGGGCTTTTTTATTGATGTACCATTGAGGTACCATTTTAAGTAACAAAACTATAAAAGTTAAAAGAAATATTTATCTGTAAAAGTTAATAAATAGTAATAACTAGGGCATTTTACCAAATAAAATATGAAAACAAATACTATAATTTTAATAAAAATCTTTTCATTATAAAGTCAAAAAGTCAAATTGTCAATAAAAAATTTCGACTTTTTGACTTTTTATTTATATAACGATATATTGTACTTAAATTATTGTATAGAAAAAGAACTGACACATATGAAGTGGCAGTTCTTTTTTTAATCAGCAGGTTGCCCCGCCTATGAGATGTTTTTGTGCAGCAAGATTTTCCTGTTTGCGGGCGAGCAGGTCATCAGCAAGTAACTGGGCTTCGACATTGGCAAAGCCGAGACGGGCAATAGTGTCGGAGAAGCGTTCTCCTGTTAATCCCTGTTCACGGAATAATAAAATAGCTTTTTCGGCAACATTGAGCACTTCTTCTTCAGTTGTAAATATTTTACGAAGCGGCTGTCCTTCTTTTACACGTTTTCCCCAGCGACCGCCGATATAGATGCGAAAACCATCGGTGGAAGTATCAAAACAGTGGAACGGACATTTATTGACGCAAAGTCCGCAATGATTGCAATTATTTTCATCAATATTGATTTTGCCGTTTACTATTTGCAAAGTCTTGACCGGACAGGATTTTTCAGCCAGGCATATCTTGCAGCCGCGACACTTAGCATAATCTATCTGCGGTATACGCTGACCGATTATGCCGATATCATTAAGGTTCGGTTTCACACAGTTATTAGGGCAGCCGCCGACAGCGATTTTAAATTTATGCGGCAGTTTGACTTCACGATAGCCTTTATAAAAACGGCGATGAATTTCTTCGGAAAGAGCAAAAGTATCCATTAAACCGTACTGACATGTTGTACCCTTGCAAGAAACGACGGGGCGTACTTTAGAGCCTGTACCGCCTGTTTCAAGACCGGCATTTTGCATTAAATATTCACGTAGCGGTTCGATATTTTCATACGGTACGCCTTGAATTTCTACAGTAAGACGAGTGGTCATGGTTATTTCACCACTGCCGAATTTTTCTGCCGCCTCGGCAATTACTCTGCTTTCGTCGGCAGTGATTTTACCGTTACGTGTTATTACACGGCCGTTGAATTTGTCACCGCTTCTTTTATCCTGCAAAAACCCGAGTGCCTTAACAGCTTTTATTTCTTCCGGTGTCAGCTTTGCTGTCGTTTTTACTTTTACATCATTGAAGGCAAGACCTGCTTCCAGAGTAAGCGTATTGGTATAACCGAAATATTTTAGGCGATTTTGCAGAAAATAGGAACGTTTGCCTTTGGCACAGACGAGAAGCAATTTATCATTTTTGTCCAAGCCGTCAATCGGGCCGTTTACTTTGGCAAGGTCAACATACATCGCACCGCGTATACTCGGAGCTAGGCTGGCATCTATTATGCGGTAGCCATTAGCTTTGCCGGCAATATATTGTGCCGGAGTAATACTGTTCATATAACCGTTTAATTTATTAAGCATAATATGCACTGTCTGTACAAACGGATGAATGGCAGTGGAAAACGGCGGAGCATAACAGAAATCCATACATTCGCACTGTTCAAGCGTTGCACTGAGAGAAATAGCGGTAACGGCGATATCAGCCATTTTATCCACAGCTCCCTGGCCGATTACCTGCAGACCGAGAATTTTATGTGTTCTTTTGTCAACGATAAGTTTCGTAATGAATGCGTCGGCCCCCGGATAATAATGAGCTTTGTCGTCAACTGTCGCCATAACGGTTTCAACATCATAACCGGCGTTGCGTGCCTGCTTTTCGCCGAGACCCGTACGAGCGCAGTTAATATTCGGCAGTTTTACAATACCTGTACCGAGCACGCCGGGATATTCTTTATCTATATCGGTTAAAATCTGTCCGAGCAGCCGTCCTTCAAGGTTAGCACTGGAACCCATCGGTGACCACTGACGGGCATTGGTTAAACGGTTCGTAACCATGGCGCAGTCTCCAACGGAGTAAATATCCGGCAGGTTCGTCCGTAATTTGCCGTCAACCAGGATAGTTCCTTTAAACATTTCTATACCTGTGTCCTGTAAAAAATCCGTATTCGGACGGACACCTACAGACAAGACGATTAAATCGGCAGGAATTTCACCGATTGTCGTTTTAATGGCGCATACAGAAGTTTCACCAAGAATTTCCTGACCTGCAACGCCTGTCATTATGCGAATACCCTGTTTTTGAAGATGTTTTTGTACAAAAGCGGCAATTTCAGGGTCAATTACATTCGGCATAATCTGGTCGGCAAAATCGATAACAGTAACATCAATTCCCTGCGCTTTTAGATTTTCTGCAGCTTCCAAGCCGATAAAACCGCCGCCGACAACGACGGCTTTTTTTACAGCATTATTTTTTAAATAATCCCGCATGGTTACAGCATCATCCGGCACGCGTAACTTGAATACGCCTTGTTTATCAAGTCCTTTAATCGGCGGAATGACAGGTGAGGCACCGACAGCTATAACAAGTTTATCATACGGATAAGAAATAATCTCTTCGGTATCAACATTTTTAGCTGAAACGATTTTAGCCTCACTGTCCACTTTGAATGCTTCCATACCTGTAATAACGTCAACGCCTGTCATAGCAGCGTATTTCTGCGGCGTATTTACAATGAGACCTGATTTATCAGGAATAAGACCGCCTACATAATACGGCAGTCCGCAACCGGCATAAGAAATATCCTTATCTTTGGCGATAAGGGTTACTTCTGCGCTGCGGTCGGCACGCTTGAGTTTAGCAGCTGTTTTAGTGCCTGCAGCAACACCGCCTATAATTAATACTTTCATACGAAACCCTCCTGAATATATACATAAATTTTAATTATAAAAACACAGTTACTAATAAATTATAAATCTTTTTTAAATTTTTGTACACTTTTATTTAAAAAAGACAGTCAGTAAAAACTAACTGCCCGGTGTAGTATCTTCAATGAATTGCGGCGGAATATTTGCAAGAAGACGGCTTTTCCTGCCGGAACAGGAAATAAAAAGTTCTTTTTTGGCACGGGTAACGGCTACATAAAACAGACGTTTCTCTTCTTCGGTAATACAACCGCCCTGTGTACTAAAATATGAGGGAAAAACGTCATCGTTCATACCGGCGAGAAATTCGTATTTGAATTCCAGCCCTTTCGCCTGATGAACGGTGATAATAGGAATTTTCGGTCTGTCGGCAGTCAATGCGTCCAAGTCGCTGCCGGAAAGAGCAGCATACTGCAAAAGTTCTTTAATACCGTTTAAACCTGTCTGATGCGATAGTTCCTGTTTTGCAATAAGATATAAAGTACGCAGATTGTCTATGCGGCTTGCACCGTTGACGCTCTGTTCATTATATACGTCTTTCAGTTTAAAACTGTCTACAATTAAGGCGATTAATTTTTCCAAAGAAATATCATCGGTAATTTTTCGGCGCAGATTTATCAGAATTTCAGCCGGTTTAATAAAGCGATTTTTCTGTCTGATAATAAGTTCACGCCGTTTTTTTGCTGTAGGCATGATTTTTTCTTCCAGCATTTTATGCAGTAAATCCCACGTTGCCAGCACATCATCAAAAGAATTATGATTTGATTTCGTATTCAAATTAAACAAAGTGCTGAGAAATTCAAGCTTATGATTGGGCAGATTGGGATAAAAACGGCGCGCCAAATCAAGCGTATCAAAATTGATGTTATTCATATCAAGCGGTGCAAGACCGTAGCGAATTAAATTCTGATTGAGAATATCCATGTCATATCCTCGGATATTATGGCCGCTAATAACGGCCCCTTTAATAAATTCGGTAAATGCAGTGAGAACCTTAATCGGATTTTCGCCGTTTTGTGCTAAAAATTCATCGGAAATATGATGTATTTTTTCCGAGTCGCCGACTCTTTTTTCCGATTGTAGGTATTTGTTAAATGAAGCAATCTGCCTGCCGCAATGAATGCGCACAGCGGAAAGTTGAATAATATTGTCGGTAAAGATGTCCGTGCCTGTACCTTCGATATCAAAAACAACGATATCTTTTGCTAAATAAGCATGAATTAAACCGGCAAACGGCTCGTAATATTCATCATTGAAATTGGCATTAACAAAATCGGACAGACGCAGTCCTGCGTTTAAATATTCCTCCGAAGCAATCTGCCGAACAGTACCTATACCGATATTCGGAATGAGATTAACCAGTATGCGTTGCAGACTCAAATAATCATCACTGTTAATCAGATATTTTAAAACTGCCGTAATATCTTTAATTTCCTGTCGTTTAAAAAATTTTATACTGTCTATCTGGATAAAATGCAGCGGATTTTGCGGATGCTTCTGATTGTAAGCATTGGATATTGCCGTTAAATGACCGGCAAGTGTATATAAATATTTATTTTGGCGAACGAGTACGGCTATGTCGGACAAATTTTCCGTCTGCGGTAAAAGACGTACTATATTGTTAAAAATCCAACAGGCTTCATCATACGTATTGCGAAACTGTCGTAAATAAATTTTATGACCTCTCTCACTACTTTTGGAAATCATATTTTTAGCATAGGAATGTTCAATCACTTCTTTATGAAATAAATTCAATAAAGTATTGTACGCCATTTCTAAAAGCAGCTTTGTAGAACGGTAATTCTCGGTAAAATTAACAATGAGCGGATCGTATTTTTCGCGAAATTCCCTTAAAATACGTTCAGGATTGGAACCGCGCCATTCATAAATCGTCTGAAATTCATCACCGCACAGCATGATATTGCGTTTAAAAAACAGGTACTGCAGCATTATATATTCAAAAATACTTGTATCCTGCATTTCATCAATCATGATATATCTGTATTTTTCATGCCAGACACGGCGGATATCCTCATCCTGCAATAAACGGTAGGCATTGGCAATCAAATCTTTATAATCAAGTCCGTTCATCTGTCGCAGAGCATGTTCATAGGCAATAATGATATTGAGTCCGTCAAACTGGAAAAATCGGGCTAAATTATCACTTTTCTGCTGATTGAAAGTTTTATTAAAATTTAAATGCTGCTGATACAATGAAGTATAATCCGTCTCGATATCATTGCAGAGATGTTTTAAAGCACGTTCCTGTTTTAATGCTTCAATGCAGTTAACGATATACTGTAAATCAAGAGCCTTACCTTTCGGATACTTTAACAGGATTTGACGGATTAAGGCTTTTTGATCTTCATCATCGAAAATAACAAATTCCTGAAAAGTTTTATGCTGCGCTTTTGCGGAAAGAGTGATAATCTGATAGGCAAAACCATGAATAGTACGGATAGTAATATCCTTGGCGATTTCAAAATCGAGCTGATTTCCAATACGGTTTTTCAGTTCGCGACATGCTTTATTGGTAAAAGTAAGACAGAGAATTTCGCTTGGTCGTGCTTTATGCTTTTGCAGTATATTGGCTACGCGGTACGATAATACATTTGTTTTTCCTGTACCTGCACCGGCACAAAGTAAAATATTCTTATCAAGTTCGTTTATGACTTGCAACTGTTTTTTATTGAACATAGAAATTTCTCCTGAATAGGCTTATTATCTTTATTGTAGTTTATCATTGATAGAAAAGCTACAGTTTATACTGATGAAAGCAATATTAAGTGATACCGCCAAATAAAAAAACGAAAATCCCCGATTTTCAATCTGAAGATTTTCGTTTTTTGTTTATTAAATTTCCGGCAATTTCGGCAGAATATCGCCTTCATCAATAGGCAGATATTCCAAATTGGTTGATTTTATAATTGATTGCATGAAATCATGCACTTGCGCTTTCTGGTTGAATAATTGTTGCAAATCCAAAACAAGAGATAAGTCTACACCTTGTTTTAACAGATAATCGGCTATTGCCTGCTGGAATATATTTAAATCAATATTTATGCCATAAGAACGAAGTTCGGCAAATTTTTGTGCGATATCCGTCTGTGCCGCTTGCTGTAAAGCTTCCTGATAGAAATGATTAACCACGCTCATAGCAACATTGGAAAGAAGATGACCGATTATTGGTATGTTTTCTTCTGACCAGATAGCAAAACGGGAAGCCGTATCAAAATATCCCTGATATTCTTCAATTATCGGTCGTGTTGCCATAAGATAATCCTGTAGCTGCTGTTTTTGCTGTTCATCTTGCAGCATTTGCATGATTTCATTGTGCAATTGAACTTTTTCCGTGTCTATTGTTATGTTCATGTCAGCAGCATTAATCCCTGTATCTGGTGTAGCGGGAGCTGCCTGCACACATAGAGGAGCCACCATTAAACATATGAGCAGTAACATTAGGCGGCATATTTTTTTTAACATAAAATTCAACTCCTGTAATCAAATTTGGATTAAAGATATATCTTTGTCTAAAGTTTACTATAATCGAAGCTTTTTGTCTAATCAAAAACTAGAACACTCTATACTTGATGATTACAAACCAGAATAAAAAAGGACTGCCGTAAAATACGGCAGTCTTACAAAGGAGTTAGTACTATGATTGATTTATCGAATACCAAACTTACGGATGATATCTACACCCCAGAAGAAATTTCTAAAATACTCAAAGTACCTGCTAGCACAATAAGATATTTATTGCGTAGAGATGATATGATAGGATTTAAAGTGGGTAGACAATATCGAGTAACTAAACCCGATTTAGAAGCATTTATAGAAGATAATAAACGAATTTAATCTGACTAGCACTTTGTAGCACTTTTAATCATTTTAAAAGCCTGCAAAGTGCTTATACATAAGGCTTACAGCAAATTTAAGTACAATTAAATCATATTGTCTTTATAAGCTGCATACAGAGTTTTTAATTCTTCCATTTTGTCGTACATTTCAACCTGTAGGCTGGAAGCTGTAGCAAAATCACCGGAATTTAAAGCTTTAATAAGCTGAGTGAACAGCGATTTCTGGTCAATGCTGTCTTTAGCCAGATAATAGCGGATACGATTGAGTTTATTCCAATTATAAGAGTCTTCATCCGTTACATAAGCAGATTTAATTTCTTTAAATTTACTGATTAGAGCACGATTTTCCGGAATGATACGGCTGATAAGTTCTGTTTTCCAGCGAATTAACTCACCGTTAACGAACGCATCGATAATCTGGTCACGCAATGCGCCGCCGGAAGTCAATACTTTGCGTTTTTCCGGATAATTATTTAAATTAGTGAGGTTTTCCCAAACTGTTGCCGGATGTACACCGAAACGCTGATTGCGTTCTTCTTCCGTATAGTCTTCAAAAACATCGTCTTCAGCACGATATGCGCGGTCTGTTTCCAGATAATCGGTTTTTTCGCCCGGTTGTTTGGAAATTTCAGCAAGCAGCTCATCCGTTGTTTTCGTAACAGAGTATTTAATACCGTCAAAAGCAGCAGTATAAATAGCAGCAAGAACGAGATAAGTATTTGTATACGGATTGCAGGCACGCAGTTCAAAACGAGTTGCCTTCGGATTATTGATATCACGAATAAGACCTGCTAAAATAGTACGGTTACGGGAAGGAATTTCCGGTTTATGACCAAGAGACGTAACAATACATACCGGAGCTTCAAAGCCCGGTTTTAAACGGTTTAAGGAGTCGTTTGTTGCAGAAACGAACGGATTGATAACTTCATAGTTTTTCAAAAGACCCATGATAGCACCGTAGCCGATAGCACTCATGAAGTCTTTTTTCATATCAGTCGGAGCAAAGAGATTTACGAAAGAGCCGTCTTTCATGATAGCACCCATACCAATATGAGTATGTTCACCGTTACCAGCAAGACCAATCATCGGTTTAGCTTTAAAGATAACTTCCAGACCGTTTTCACGGAAAATTTCCTTAACAAGGATACGAACAACCAGTTCATTATCTGCAGCCTGAAGAGCATCAGCGAATTTCCAGTCGATTTCCACCTGTTCACATACATGCGTCATATTACCGTCTGTATCCATATGACCTTTCATGCCGCCAACTTCTTTGTGACCCATTTCCGGGGAAAGTCCGTATGCTTCAAGCGCAAGCACGCACTGTTCAAGAGCTGTACGCACGGAACCGCGGGTACGCTGCCAATACTGTTCCTGCATAACCTGAGATGCGGACATTTCCGGAATATCTGCATCGCTGAGCGGAGTTTTTACCCAAAATTCAAGTTCGGTTGCAGAAGTGAATACGATATCTTTAACATCGGCACCGTTGATATGTTCAAGACCGGAAACAGTGTGATGTTTTTTGAACAGGTCAAGCAGACCTTTTTTTACATAATTTAATGTTTCAGCCAATACGGAGCGAGAGTCAACAGCAGTGCCCTCATGAATAAGTGCAGCCGGAATACGGAGCGTACCGATAGGTTTTTCCAGCTCTTCATCATAGCTTTCCATATTATAATCAACAAACCAATTAACTGTAGGGTCAATCGGCATATCTACCTTTGCATTGTTAAGTGTAGCAATACCGGTTAATACAACGGAAGAACCGTCAGTCTGAACGGCGGAACCATTATAAAACGCATCAATATCTTCTAAGAAAATTCGCATAGGAATTTTTTCATCTGTATCATTACCAGCTAAGTCAATACCTACCAAAGATACAAATTTAATTTCCGGATGTTGTTTTAATGTAGCAATAATATCTTCTTTTTTGGAATTTGCAGGAATAACGTATAATAAATCGTTCATTAAAAAGCCCCACCTTTTCTAAAGCATAATTTTAATTATCATGAAAAATAAAAAAAGCCATATGAAAACGCTCTGTATAAATATCACAATAAAACAGATATACCCAAAGTACACCCACTCACTGATATACAGACTATTCATAAGGCTCCGTTGCCTAAAATATATAATATTGTTGACGCCTCTAATAGTACCATAAGTATTTATTTTTGTCCAGTAGTTTATTGTGTATTTCTTTGTATTTTTGCAAGTTTATTAAAAAAGGAAACGTATTAACCGTTTCCTTCATAAGCTTTAATTATGCTGTTTATAATATGCTTCAAGCTGCATAATGGCATCATAAACCATATCGCGCGTGATTTTATACGGAACATGTACGATATCGTTTGTTGTCATTGCTTTGTCCAGTACGACAGTTAAATCTTCTTTGCTGTTCACATCAATGTCTTTCAGACAAATAGGCAGTCGTGCCTGTTTATTGAATTTATATACTTTTTCAAATTTCTCTGTCTGCTTATCCAGGAGCAGAAGAATTAATACACCGTAACTTACAAGCTCACCGTGCAGATGTTTTTCTTCACAAATTTTCAGCATAGTACAGCCATAATAAATGGAATGAGCCAAACAACTGTTATAATCATTGATTACAAGAACGGAAACCAAACCGGTACTGATGATTATAATGGAGATAACCTGCTCCAACGCTTCGGTTACATCATGTTTTTCAGCTGCCTTCAAAGCATCCAATCCGTAATTAATTAATTGCTCAGAACAATTTCTGCTGATTTGCACGCCAAGTGCATTTGTATGATTCATTTTATCGCCGCGGGAGGAAAAACCTGTTTCATACTGTTTGGAAAGAGCATCACCTATGCCTGCCCAGATGAAATGATATGGTGCCTGTGCAATAATCTGCGTATTTATAAAGCAGTGCTGCGGACTTTTTTTCGGGAAATACAATTCCTTGAAAGCATGCGTTTCGTCATCATAGATTACACAAACGGCTGTAACGGGTGCACAGTTGGATGCGATTGTAGGAAAAGAAAATACAGGTTTATCTTCCATATCGCAAAGTGTTTTGCAGGTATCGATTGCACGACCGCCGCCTACGGCAAATACCATATCTGCTGCTTTGAATTCAGGATTTTGTGCCAGCATTTGTATATTGGCATAGGTTGAATCCCCGCCATACCAAAGAAAATCGGTAATTTCCACGCTGGTATCCGCTATTGCATCAAGCAGTGCCTGTTTTGCCTTTGAAATTGCCGTTTTGCCGCCGATAACAACAGCTTTTCTGCCGTAGGGAGCACAGATATCAGCAATTTCATTATATACGTCACCGCCTATGCTGTAACTCGGTAAAAATACAGTATTCGCCATAAAATAAGACCACCTTTGATTTTTTAAATTAAGTATAAATATTTTTACATTGTATATTTAACAGCGTGATTTTTAGTCTATAACCTTTTTATAAAATTGTCAAGTTGTAAAGTTACGTGTTTACAATTTATAAATGATTTCTAAAAAAATTTGTAGTAGAATATAATCGAACTAATTGTAGGAGTGATACTGATTTATGAAAAAAATATATGTTGTTGCCGCCATTATAAAAAATCAGGATAAAATTTTGGCAGCAAAAAGAAATTACGGTGAACTTAAAGGCTTTTGGGAGTTCCCAGGCGGAAAGGTAAATACAGACGAATTGCCAGAAACGGCGTTGCAAAGAGAATTGCAAGAAGAACTCAGTACGGATATTCAGATAGAAAAATATTTCACAGGAATTGAATATGATTATCCGGATTTTCACATGAAAATGGATTGCTATATTTGTACGGCGGATAATTTTAAAATAAACAAGGCTGTTCACAGTGAATTTAAATGGTTGGATTTACAGTCCTTAGACAGCGTAAAATGGTTAGAAGCTGATAAAATAATCGTAAACAGGCTAAAAATTTATTTAAGCCGTACAATTCTGGTCAGTGCCTGTCTGCTCGGTGAAAATTGCAAATATAACGGTGGAAATAATCATAATCAAAATGTAATTAATTTAATCAAAGGAAAAAATATAATTAAAATCTGCCCGGAAATTCTGGCTGACTTGCCGTTACCGCGTAAGCCGGTTGAAATATTAAACGGTAAAATCATTACAGAAGATAAAAAAGATATGACAAAGCTTTATGTAGATAGTGCCCGAAAAGCCGTGGAAAATATTCAAGATAAAAAAATTGATTTAAGTATTTTAAAAGCCAACAGCCCTACCTGTGGCAGCAAATTTATTTATGACGGAACTTTTTCTCATACGCTTATAAAAGGAAGCGGTATTTTTGCCCAAATGATAAAAGAAAAAAATATCATGATAATAAGTGAACAGGATATATAAATTTCTGGTTATCGTTCATATTTACTTTGATAGAAAAAGCAGAATAAACACAAATAAAACCGCTCTTATTTTGGGATATAACTTTCAAAAATAAGAGCGGCAATAAAAAAAAATAGTTACAAAATAGTAACAAATACTATATTGATGTTATAGAAATCTTAATAAATAGGTGTATTTAAAAGAAACACGATTTACCTATAAATTCACGCAGTATGGAATTGTTCGGGATATCATCTTCGTTTTGAATATCATCAAAATAATCAAGAAAATCTATCAGTCGTTTGGAAACATTATATTCCAGAAGAGTGGCGTCTATTTTGTTCAGCAGCGGTTTAGCGTATTTTTTTAAGATACTCAGTTCATAGATAAGTGCCGAATTGAACATGACATCGGCATTTTCCTGATAAGGAAAAATATTTTTATTTTCGCCGGCACGTACTTCACTCCATTGACGAATTGTTTTTAACGGATGAGAACCGCGGAACTGATTATCACGGACAATGCGGCGGATAAGACGGGCGGCTGTGGTCGGTATGCGGTTGTGACCATCAATAGCCAGCTGTGTAAGTGCACTGATATAGATTTTATATTTCATATTATTGGGAATATCTTTCGTCAGTTCATCATTAAGACCGTGAATTCCTTCTATAATAATCGGCTGATTTTTTTCCACCTGCACAATATGATTTCTCCACTCACGATAACCGGTAGTAAAATTGTATACAGGTATTTCCACCGGCTCGCCATTTAAAAGTGCCAGCATATGTTTATTGAACAAATCCAAATCAAGCGCATATAATGATTCGAAATCATATTCACCGTGTTCGTTTTTCGGTGTCAGTTCCCGGTCAAGAAAATAATCATCAAGCGAAATGGACGTAGGATTAAGTCCGTTGACAAGCAGTTGTATGCGCAGTCTCTGAGCAAAAGTCGTTTTACCGGAAGAAGAAGGACCTGCAATCAGTATCAGGCGTAAATGCTGAGTATCTTCAACAATATGGTCGGCAATCTGAGCGATTTTCTTTTCATGCAGTGCTTCCGATATACGAATTATATCGCCGCTTTTATTTTCTTTAATATAGTCGTTTAAATTCGTTACGTAATTACATCTTAAAATATCCGCCCAGCGGTCGGCTTCCGATAAAATCATGGAAAGTTTACGCTGTTTCATGGCAGGAGGAATTTGGTCCGGATTTTCTTTAAGCGGCGTGCGCAGAATGAGACCGGGGCTGTAAAAATCAAGTGCAAACTTATCGAGCAGCTCCGTGTTGTATAGCATCGGGCCGTACAGATAGTCATAATATCCGGAGCAGTAATACAGACTTACAATATCCTGTTTTAATGATTCTATCAGCTTGGATTTTTCGATTTGTTGCGATTCCCGAAATAATGCGACAGCATCTTCGCGCGGCAGTGAAATTTTAAGAATATCCTTTTTCTTTGCAATAAACTCACGCATTTTTTCTTCGATACGGATAACATCTTCCGCCGTCAAATCACCTTTGGGCAGAAGTTCGCAATAAACACCGTTATTAACGGAATGCTCAACGACAACCTCCTTGTCAGGATAAAGCAGATTTACGGAAGCCATCATAATAAATAAGATACTGCGCTGATAAGCAAGTATGCCGTCTTCCTGTGTCATATCGATAAATTCTATCTGCGAAGCCGGAGTTATATCCGTTTGCAGGTCGCGCAGAAGATTGTCGATTTTTACAGCCGTTATTAATGCTGTATGTTTTTGCTGTTCTTTCTGAGCCATTTCTATCAGTGGATATTTTTTTAATTTAAACACAAAAATCCCTCCTTAATATAGTAATATTATTATGCAAATGTTTTTAATATCATCTGATTTCTTAAAAGAGATGT
>USIX01000045.1 GCA_900554895.1 uncultured Megamonas sp.
TAACCCAGAGATAGTTTTAAATATAACTCAATCTCGCCGCCTAATGTGATTTTACTATAATCATATCCTATAATATTTCCGTTACTATCATAAATCGGATCATACTTAACGGCGCTATTATCTACATCTTTCAACTTACTTGCACTGGCAACATCTTTTAAAGTCAATTCATTGTCTGCTGTATCATAAATATTGTAGTCTCTACCGTAACCGTCGTAAGTATTTCCTTCAGATACAGTTTCCACTCTGTCTAAAGTGGTATTTTCATACACTTCGCCCGTGGTCTTATCAATAATCTGCCAATTTCCTTTATATTTACCGCCACCGGCTGCAGGTTCATTTTTATCAAATTCAACAGGATTAATATCATAATCTATTCCATTAACAGTAATCCCAGTTGCTACTTTTTCTCCTTTAGGGTTAGTAACTGTTGTAACATCTACATCTGAACCTCCATCTAATGTATGTTCCAACTTAGTAGTATCAAGTACTGGCGCATATTCATTATAAAAACGATTTTGCTCATCAGAAGGTAAGTTATTAACATTTTCAACTAGAACATTTCCATTTTCATCTGTAACCTTACCACTATTTTGATCAAAATAAGCATATTCTCCTGTATAATGTTTAATTTTCAATCCTTTTTCCGGATCAATCGCAAGAGAGACACTGCCTAAAGAAGAAACAACTATCTGTTTATTAGTTCCATTTTCACCGCCTATTGTAGAAAAATTAATCTGTTTTTGAAAATCATATATTGTATCTCCTGTTTTTTCATTAAATTCCCATTTTCCAGTATTGCTGTTTTGATCCATGTAATCTTCTACTACAATTGTTACATCATTATCTTGACTTTGTTGACTCATTCCTGTTGCTGTAGGAGGCTCTATCTCTGTTTCTGCAAAAGCTGTTCCGCTGTTAATATATAAACTTCCTGCCTCCAATACCGCCGCCAGCATTTTCATTTTCTGCTTTTTACTCATAATCTAACCTTCCTTTAAAAGATTTTGTCATTTTAAAGTACTTTGTTAATGACTATATGAATTATCATGATTAAATTGTCACGATATAATGCTTTCGCATTTCCCTATGTACTTTTGCCGCTTGAAATAAATTCAAGAAAAATTCCTTCTTCACTGTGCCACAACACTCCAAAGGCGTAAATTCCCGACCGGCCGCCGGTACTTTTCCTCCTTTATCTTTTTTTATTTTCATCTATATTATTAAACTTGACCCTGCAATCTTTTTGTATAAATCGCAGTTTCTGTTCAAGTTTCATTATTTTCTGTTTCTGCTTCTTGATATTGGAAAAACATTTCGCCTTTTTTCTGTCGGCATATTTTCTTTCCAAACCGCGTTTTTCGCGTCTGATTTTCCTTTCGATTTTCACAATTCTGTCATCAATGAGCAATTTCTGTTCAACGTTATTGATATCATTCACCAAAACGGCATTTTGTTTCTTTATCTTGTTGTTCTGCCGCTCACCTTTGACGGTGATACCAACGTAATAGCGTCCGGCTTCACGGGAAATTATTCCTTTTAAAATCGAAGTATTCGTCGGCAGATAACCGTATTCTTTCAGCTTTATAAACCCCAATGTCGGCACATTTATTTTATGCCTCTGCACAAGCCAGACATCATTTTTTCTGCTCTTTAAACACAGCTTGACTGCATTTCTATCGGAATTTTTCAACCTGGGAAAGCCCGCTTCGCCCCCAAAAAATTTTTTAAAGGCGTTTTCCGCATTAGTCAGTATAATTTTTCGGGTATATCTGTCGCACTGCTTTAACCAGAAAAATTTTTTCTCCGTTGCAATCCGCCCGTCAATATAATGCTCAAAATCGTCAGCCGTCATAAACCGCATCTGTTTTTCACTCAACCAACCTCGCTGATACATTTTATGCAGCCGAACATTCAGCGCAATATACCGATTGTAAATCCAACAGCAAATTCCCATAATCTTTTCGATTTTAATAATTTGTGCTGCCGTCGGCTTGATTTCCGTTTTATATGTAACTTTCATAATTCCTCCCAAACAGGCAACATATGTCTTTATACAGGTTCTCCCTGACCGTTTAGAACCTATTATTTGAACCTGTCGGTCAAAGTTTTGTTATCTTCTTGAGAAATTAACAAACCTTCTGTTATGCCAATTACTCTTAGCTTATCTTCATACGACAGTTTTTTGAAAATTTTAAGCATGTGCAGAGCGTTATCTAATGTATCGTTATACTCTTTATCTTCCATCAACTTTCCCACCTCATTCCCGCTTATTAATATAATACTGCTTAGTAATATTAACGTCAATGCTTTGCATTATTCAATTATTGATTTGTATTATTTTTTATGCTATCATTGCATATGGAAATAATTATAATTAAAAGAGGTTAATCTATGTCTGATATTGGTACGAGAATACGTTTCTTCCGTAAATCTTTGGGGCTTAATCAAACCGATTTCGGCAAACCTTTAGGATTAAAGCAGGCTATCATCGGTCAGTATGAAACGGGTATACGCAACATAACTGACAGAAATATTGATATGTTGTGTAAAACATACAATATTAATAAAGATTGGTTACTAACCGGCCAGGGAGAAATACAGAATAAAAATAACACGATATTGATGGAAGAGATTTCCCAAAATCAAGATTTAACAGAATTAGATATTCAATTTCTCAAAAAATATTTACAATTATCAAGTAAAAATCGCGAATTATTAGCAAAATTATTAATCAATATGAACGAAAAGAAATAAAAAGAGACTTTTTTCAGCAATCTGACAAACACTTTACTGAAAAAAGTCTTTTTATAATACATCTATAATATATCAATTAAAATGAAAATTTTTCTTTTAAATTAATATACTAAATACTAATAAATTATTTTTTAACTTTATTTACATATAATATTAAACAAATTTTTAATTATGTAGAGTAATCACTCACAAAAAAATACCTGAAAAACCATAATATTTATGATTTCTCAGGTATTTTTATATAAATCATGCCATTATTCAATATATATTTATTGTATATTTTAATTTTTGTTTACATAATCAATGATTATATCAGCTATATCGCTTAAGGATTTATAACTTGTATTCACGCACAAGTCATAATTTTTCGGATTACCCCATTCCTTACCGGTATAATAAGCGTAATATTCAGCACGTTTGGCATCTTCCTGGTTTAACTCAATAACGGATTTTCCTTCATATACTTTCAAACCGCGTTCTTCTCTGAATTCATCATTTGCACAGACAAATACAGAACATACATTTGGATTATCGCGCAAAATCACATCGGCACAGCGGCCTAAAATAATGCAGTTGCCGTCATTTGCCAGTCGACGCACGATTTCCGCCTCCTGTTCAAACATTTTATGGTTCATCGGTTTTGCACCGCTCATGCCAAAAATATAAAACGGCATGAATTTTAAGGATAACGGCGGAACTTTGTCTTCAAACTCTTTAAGTTGAGCTTCGCTCATATCGCTGATACCGAGCTGTGCCGCCGCCATATGCACGATTTGACGGTCATATAATTTATAACCCAGTTTTTCGGCCAGAATGTTGGCAAGTTCTCTGCCGCCGCTGCCGTATTGACGGCTGATTGCAATAACTGTATTTTTCAAGATAAAAACTCCTTTTATATTAATCTTTTACATTTCTGAATACGAGAGAATAAATAAGTACAATAGCAAAACATACGATAGGGAAATAATATGCCGTTCTGATGGAAGCTTCTTCTACGGAAAAACCGCTAATTAAGAAATTGAGTGCACCGGAGTCCACAAGCCAGCCCATAACCGGCGGTACTACCGCTCCGCCGAGAATTGCCATGATAAGACCTGCAGCACCGAATTTAACTTCAGGACCGAGATTGCGCAGTGCAATACCGTAAATAGTCGGGAACATCAGGCTCATACAGCCGGAAATCGCTATAAGACACCAAATGGACACATCTGCAGGTAAGTAAATCGTACCTAAACAGCATATAATACCGGCAACAGCGAACACTGCCATCATTTTCGCCGGAACGAAATATTTCATCAGATATACACAGACATAACGGAAGATAATGAATAACACCATCGAAATGATGAAATAGTCAACTGCTTCATGTTCTACAATGTGCTCTGTCGTCATAATGTATTTAATCGTCCATGTCCATACTGCTACCTGCACACCTACATAGAAGAACTGAGTAACTACGCCCCAATAGTAACGCGGTTTACTGAATAATTTCTTAAATGCTTCCGGTACTGTCATTGCAGTTCTCGCATCTTTTTCATTTAATTTACTTTTAAAGAAAATAAGCCATAAAATCACTGCTACAAAAATCAAACCGATATACGGCACACAAATCCAGAACAGTTCCGTATGTCTGATAGCAGCAAGTTCATCAGCTGACATTGCCATACGTGCATCAAGGTCAGCCGGATTTAAATTGGCAAGAATTAAATATTTAGCTAAAAACAAGCCGGCAATAGAACCTACAGGATTGAACGCCTGAGCAAAATTCAAGCGACGTACGCTGGTTTCCTGTGCACCGAGCGACAGTACGAACGGATTGCAGGTCGTTTCCAGTACGGACAGACCACATGCCAAAACAAAAATGGAAACGAGAAACAGATTATAATTCTGGAGCAGTGCCGCAGGAACGTAACCAAAAGCACCGACCATGTAAAATCCGAGACCGACAAGTACGCCGACACGGTAGGAATATTTTTTTATAATAAATGCCGCCGGCATCGCCAGCACTGCGTATGCACCGTAAAATGCAACCTGTACCAAAGATGAATCCACTGCTTTTATCATGAAAATCTTGGCAAACGCTGGTACAAGTGTATCATTCATGTTATTGAGCAGCCCCCAAAGAGCAAAACAGAAAACCAGCAGGAAAAAATACAATCTATATTCTTTGGCAACAATAGGTATATTGTTGTTCGGTTTATTATCCATAATTCAACTCTCCTCAAAATCCTAAAAGTTTATTCCGTAACAACGCCTTTTTGCAGCATAATATTGGCATAAAGTGCGGCTTCGCTCGTTGCGATGATAGCATACGCTGTTTTCGCTTCTTCATAAAAAGCAAATCTTTCAATATTACCGATTGCTTTTTCACCGCGTTCATCGTATTTGGCTACGATTTTTTTATATTCATCCCAAATCGGCGTTTCTACCGTATCACCCGGCATAACTTCCATCAGAGATACCGGTTTTTCTACATATATATCCAATGGAAATACTTGCAATATAGCATCTAAAATTTCCGGTACGCCATGTCCGTCACACCTTATAACAACAGCATCTTTTCCCATTGACTGCGCCGGAAAATTGCCGTCGCCGATAACAATTCTGTCGCTGTGTCCCATTTCGCAAAGAATTTTCAGTAATTCCGGTGATAATATTTTCGGTATATTTTTCAACATAATATATTCTCCTTTACTCTTTTGTATATTTCATCCCATTTAGCACAGTCGTGCGGCTCATATACCGTCACATTTTCCGAATTGGCAATTATCTTTCGTGCCTGTTTTATATCATAGATAGCGCCCAAAGAAATAAGCTGTAAGGCTATATTGCCCATTACAGTCGCTTCGACAGGACCCGCCACTACTTTTCTACCGCATATATCCGCTGTCAGCTGACAAAGAAGTTTACTTTGAATTCCCCCGCCAATCATGTTTATAGCCGTATATTTTTTACCGGTGCATTGTTCGATTTCTTCCAGGGCAAATCTGTATTTTATCGCCAGGCTCTGGTCAATAACACGTACGATTTCCGCTTCACTGCACGGCACATACTGACCGGTACGACTGCAGTAATCTTTTATTTTCTGCGGAATATTGCCCGCCGGAATGAATTCACTGTCATCCGTATCAATGAAAGCGTCAATATCACCGACAGCGCATGCCATCTGTTCCAGCTCGCCAAAACCGTAAGTCCTGCCTTCTCTAATCCATTGACGGCGGCTTTCCTGAATTAACCACAAGCCGATGATATTTTTCAGGAATGATGTTTTGTTATCGGCTCCGCCTTCATTCGTAATATTGAGCTGCTGTGATTTTTCATTAATGACCGGTTTGTCAAGCTCGGTTCCCAGAAGCGACCATGTACCGCATGACAAGAATATGAAATCGTCCTGCTGCGTCGGTACAGCTGCCATTGCTGACTGTGTATCATGTGCAGCGACAGCAATAATGTCCATTTTATCCACACCGAGTTCATCACAAATATCCTGTGTTAATGTACCGATTTTCGTTCCCGGTTTGACAATAGGCGTGAATATTTCTTTTGGTAACTCCAAATTTTCAATAATTTCTGATGACCATTTTTTATTTTCCGCATCCAACAACTGCGTAGTAGATGCAATCGTATATTCCGTAGCTTTTTCACCGGATAGGAAATAATTCAGTAAATCAGGCATTAACAGCATTGTCTTGGCACGGCTCAACAATTCCGGACGCTGTTTTTTCAGTGCCAGCAGCTGAAATACCGTATTGATTTCCATAAACTGATTGCCGGTAATTTGATAAAATTTATCTTTATCCATTTTCGCAAAGGCTTCCGTCAGCATGCCTTCCGTTCTGCCGTCACGATAATGCACCGGATTGTCAAGCAGTTTGCCGTCTTTATCCAACAGACCGAAATCAACACCCCATGTGTCAATACCGATACTTTTGATATTGCCTATTTTCTTGGATTTAATCAGCCCTGTCTTTATATCATGAAATAATCTGAGTACATCCCAATACATTGTACCCAATAAATTTACCGGTTCATTGGCAAAACGGTGAATTTCCTGTAATGTTATCTTCTCTCCATCGAAACTGCCGACTATCGCTCTGCCGCTGGATGCACCAAAATCCAAAGCCAGAACCTTAATATTTTCCTCCATTTTTTCACTCCTCTGTACTTTTTATCATTTATGGTTTTCCTTTTTTGTTGTTGATTTAATTATATCAATCTGTTTTTGTTAATTCTTGTTGTATTATCACTAAAAATGGTACTATATTCACATTTAAAAAATAATTAGAATTTTTATTATTAATATAAAAAAAGGCAGTGAAAAGCCGTTAAACTTTTTCACTGCCAAAATTAAGAGTATATTAATCTTCCTGATAGTGCTTATAACCCGGATGTCTGCCTTTTACGCCGTAGTAATTGCGCAGATTGATAAGTTTATCAATATTTTCACGGGAAATTTCCTTTGGACCGCCCAGTAAATACGCATTTAAATTAATTTTAGCGAACAACTCAAGCGTTTCCATTTTATAATAAGCTTCTACCAGATTGGAACCCATTGTCAATGCTCCGTGATTTTCTAAAAGCACAGCATCGTGTTCCTGAATATAAGGGGCAATTGCTTCCGGTACTTCATATGTAGAAGGAGTACCGTACGGAGTAATCGGAATGGAGCCGAGCGATACGACCGTTTCAATCATATCGTATCTGTCAAGCGGCACATGAGCCACAGCAAAACCCGTAGCTGTAGGCGGGTGAGCGTGAAGTACGGCACCTACATCTTCACGGTCGGCATAGCAGCGCAGGTGCATTTTTATTTCCGAAGACGGACGATATCCTTCGTTCGCTTCCAGAATTTCACCTTCTGCGTTGATATGCACCAGTTTTTCCGGTGTAATGAAACTTTTGCTGATACCGGTCGGCGTAGCCAAAAATGTGCCGTCTTCCAATTTTACAGTAATATTGCCGTCATTTGCCGCTACCCAGCCGAGCTGCCACATTTTATGGCAGATGTCGCAAATCTGTTCTTTTATTTCTTCATAAGCCATTAATTTTTCATCCTCCAAGATTTTATCGGTATTTTTAATGTGCGGCAATACTTGATACGAAGCATTACCGCACTGATTTTAATTATTTATATAACGGTCCGTAGTTTTTGCAGGCTCTGAAATCCTGACCTTCTTTATCCATACCAAAAGCGTTCCAAGCAGCCGGACGGAAAATCTTGTCTTCCGGCACGTTGTGCATGCAAACAGGAATTCTGAGCATGGAGCATAAAGTGATTAAGTCGGCACCGATATGACCGTAGCTGATAGCACCGTGATTTGCACCCCAGTTGTTCATAACGTCATAAGCGGATTTGAAAGCACCTTCACCTGTCAGACGAGGAGCAAACCATGTGCAAGGCCAAGTATAGTCCGTACGTTTCCAAAGTTTATCGGAAACTTCTTCCGGCAGTTTTACTGTCCAGCCTTCTGCAATCTGAAGCACAGGTCCTAAACCTTTTACAAGATTTAAACGAACCATAGTAACAGGCATTTCACTATTTGTCAGGAAACGGGAACTAAATCCGCCGCCTCTGAAATATCCGTTATCGGCAGGGCACCACTGTGTTGCATCAAGACATGCTTTCTGGTCTTTTTCCATCATTTCCCAGAACGGTTTGATAACACCGTTGCCGTTTTCGTCTTTTGCTTCGCCGCAGGCATCAATGCAGGCAGCACCGGAATTGATTAAATGAATGAAGCCTTTAGACTCTTTCGCAACGCCTTCCAATTCATAACCTGTTGCTTTTTTTACTGCTTCCGGGCTCCAATAAGTTCTTACATCGGCAAAAATCTGTGCCGTGTTGGTCAAAAGTTTACCGAACAACATACCAACACCGTTCAAAGTATCATTTTCCGTTGCCAGAATATACGGTTCTCTTGCGCCGTTCCAGTCGAATGAAGAATTCATCATTGCTTCCGGGAAGTCGCAGTTCGGATAAAAGTCCGTCCACTGTCTTTGACCCTGGAAACCGCCGGCTATAGCGTTATGACCTACTTTTTCTTCTTCACAGCCTTCAGGCAGATTTTGATTTCCGTTGTAAAGGTCTTTTATAATGCACATCATTTTTACAACGAATTCCCATGCTTCTTCTTTTTCAGCGTCGGATTTGCGGCAGAAATCAGGATTTTTGTCGAAACCTTCCTTGCAGTTTTCTTTTGTCCATTTCAATGCTTTTTCAAATTCCGCATGGTCATAAATGCCTTCTGTCATACGGCGGATAATTTCAACTTCATCAACGGATTCAACACGCATGCCGAGATATTCTTCAAAAAATTCCGGATTAATAATGGAACCGGCAATACCCATAGTGATAGAACCGATTTGCAGATAGGATTTTCCTCTCATTGTAGCTACTGCCACAGCCGCACGACCGAAACGGAGCAGTTTTTCCTGTACATCTTCCGGAATTTCAGTTTCATCCGCATCCTGTACGTCATGGCCGTAAATTCCGAAAGCAGGCAATCCTTTTTGCGCATGACTTGCCAGAACGGAAGCGAGATAAACCGCACCTGGGCGTTCCGTACCGTTGAAACCCCATACGCCTTTAATCGTTTTCGGGTCCATATCCATTGTTTCAGAACCGTAGCACCAGCAAGGAGTTACTGTTAAAGTGATATCTACGCCTTCTTTTTTGAACTTTTCAGCGCAAGCGGCAGCTTCCGCTACACGGCCAATAGTTGTATCTGCGATTACAACTTTTACCGGTTCACCATTGGAATATTTGAGATTTTCCGTAAACAATTTAGCAGCGGCTTTTGCCATGCCCATTGTCTGCTCTTCCAGGGACTCTCTTACTTTTAAAACGCCTCTGCGTCCGTCAATCGTCGGACGGATACCGATTACAGGATAATCGCCGATTAATCTGTTTGTTGCCATTTCAAATTCCTCCTAAAAATATCTGTTAAATTATTGTTTTTTGTTGTATACTTTAGATGTTTACTTTGTGCTTCATTTGATGATTAAATTATAACAATCTTAATTTTTTAATTCTTGTTGTATTATCACCAAAAATATGACGATATTCACATTTTACAAATTGTAGTAAAATTTATATTTTTACTAACCTAATGTCTACTTTAAATTTATATATTTTTTTGAGGGAGTGTCATCAAATGAAACAAACATCCTATAATGAACAAAGAGAACGGGGCAATTTCTCTTTTCCGGTGGAATATCACTATGTGACAAATCATCATCCGCGCTACAACATGCCGTATCACTGGCATATACAATATGAAATAATCCGTGTGCTTCAGGGAAAAATCATAATTACGATTGATGAAAATGAATATTCGGCGGAGCAGGGCGATTTTCTGTTTGTTCCGGACGGAGCTGTTCACGGCGGTAAAGCCTTTTTAGAAAACACAATTTATGAATGTATGGTTTTTGATAAACGATTATTTGAAACGGATATCGGCGAAAGCGGTATGCTACAAAAATTTTTCGACCACCAAATCGTAATAAACAGTCATTACACTAACGACAACGTAGGTTTAAAAGAAATAGTCTGGATGATGTTCAGAACATTGAAAAATAAATATGAAGGTTTTGAATATATCGTTAAAGGAGCTCTACTTGCTTTTTTCGGACTCGTTTTAAAAAATAAATTGTATACTGTATCTTTAACAAATTTTATTAATAACAATCAGCGCAATATCTATAAATTGAAAAAAGTCTTCCACTTAATCGAAACATCATATAATCAGCCATTGACACTAGAGGAGCTGGCTTCTACTGCCGATTTGTCCCCTAAATATTTCTGTCGTTTTTTCCAGAATATGACGAACAAATCGCCGATTTCGTATTTAAATTATTACCGCATTGAATGTGCCTGTACAAAACTGATAAACGATAATGAAGCTTCTATAACAGATATTGCTTATGATTGCGGATTTAACGATTTGTCATATTTCATAAAAACTTTCCGTAAATACAAAGGTACTACGCCAAATAAATATCTCAAAAATTATCAGCAGATGACAAAAAAATAATTTGCACAAAAAAGCCACTATGAAAAACTCACAGTGGCTTTTTTCTATTTTAAAAATTTCTGCACGGCACTGCCGTTTAAGTAATTACACAATCTACCCTGATAACGGTTATTATCCTGCATGAATTTGACGATTTCATCGCGAATTTTCCACCAACCGGTCTGCCAGTTGCTAAACAGCGTATTTTCCGCCGGTGCTCTGCCGATTAAGCGTTGAAGGACAATGTCAGGCGACAGATTTTCAAGAAAGTCGACTACACGCTGTTTATAATGCTCGCAGGAAATTATTTCAAATTCACCGTTTTGATACTGTTCTGCCATCTTCGTATTTTTGACAATATACAAAGCGTGCAGTTTCACCTGGTCGACGCCGAGTGCAGAAATCACTCTTGCCGTTTCGATTAAGTCCTTATCCTCATCCCACGGCAAATCCAATATCACGTGCGTACAGCATAAAAGTCCGTATTTTTTTATGCGCAGTACGGCATCGATATATTCCGCCAGACCGTGACCGCGGTTGATTTTTTCCAGCGTTTTGTAATTAATCGTCTGAAGGCCCAGTTCCACACATATATCTATCTTTTTTTCTGCGGCAATCCGTGCCAGAATTTCCAGATATACATCATTGACGCAGTCGGGACGCGTTGCAATATACACTGCCACTATATCATCACATTGACAGGCTTCACGCACATAACTTTCTAATTGTTCGGGCGGCATATACGTATTGCTGAAATTCTGAAAGTACGGTATGAATTTTTTTGCTTTATATTTGGGCACGATATGTTCCTTGTTCATGCGTATCTGCTGTGTTACGGAAAGTTCCGGCGGCAGATTTTCATATCCCGCTCCGATACTGCCGCAAAATGTACAGCCGAACCTGCCGCATGAGCCGTCG
This sequence comes from uncultured Megamonas sp., assembly GCA_900554895.1. Classification (GTDB taxonomy): domain Bacteria; phylum Bacillota; class Negativicutes; order Selenomonadales; family Selenomonadaceae; genus Megamonas; species Megamonas gallistercoris. The sequence continues at coordinate 11,688 of USIX01000045.1, forward strand.
CGGTTCGGACACGTCAGCGGCAGTCCGATAGGCAGTTTATAGACTTTCTCGCCGTAACGCTGTTTCAAATAATCGGAAAAAGCATAGTATATCATATAAGTATATCTCCCTGCTGTATCTGCTGATAGGAAACTTCACCGTTTTCATAAGCGAAAAGCATGGCATTAGTCCGTTTTTCAACTTTATTCTGCAATGCCTTCACCATATCATAGGCAAAAATTTCCAATGTAAATTTCTTCTTCAAATCACGCCATGACTTAAACTGATAATTTTTAATGTATTTTTGTGCCTGCTCGCTCATATAAAAATCATCGGCAGTCTGTTTTGCCATATCCCGCCACGGCAGAAACTCCGGACGAAACTTGCCGCTGTCGCTTAAAAGTGCGTCAAATTTCAACATATCCCAGATAAAATCCTTACATGCGAATTTATCATTAACTTTGATGAAATCCGCCAGAAATTTATACAGATTTTTCGGCGCGTGCGGTGCAAGATGAAGTTTCTCTTTCTTCCAGTAAGTCGTAAAATCGGCAAAAAATCCGTAAGCATTCTGCCCGTACAAACTGATTAAATGCGTTATCGTATGGCGGAACCTGCCTGCATTGTAATACATTTCAACGATATCGACAAAAATCTGCAAAAAGCGCATTGTCTTATAATCCATATACTTGTTGCTGATGACCTGATACGGAGCCTGCGGCATATACACATAACCGTGTTCTTCAACTAAATCGTTCATCGCCGCACCCTTTAAAAGTTTCAAAAATCCTACCTGCAGCATATCGGCCTGCAACAAATACACATCGTTGAACGATTTGGCAAATGAATTCAAATCTTCGTACGGCAGCCCGATAATCAAATCCACATGCAGATGAATATTGCCGTAAGCCATGATGGATTTTATATTGTCCGTCATTTCCTGCCACGGATTGGCACGGCTTATCTGACCGAGTGTCTTTAAATTTGTCGACTGAATACCGATTTCAAACTGAATTCGTCCTTTCGGCATATTTTTTAAAACTTCTTTAATTTCCTCATCAATATGGTGAGCGACAATTTCAAAATGAAAATTCGTCCGGCAGTCCTGCTCGGCAATAAATTTTAAAATCGGCAAGTAATGCGTCTTATCCGCATTAAAAGTTCTGTCTACGAATTTTACCTGGCGCACATCATGGTCGATAAAAAATTTCAGCTCGGCAAAAACCTTATCAAGCGAACGATAGCGCACCCCTTTAGTAGCGCATGACAGACAATATTTGCATGAATACGGACAGCCGCGCGAACTTTCATAGTAAATTATTCTGTCCTTGAGATTTTCCACATCCTCCGCATCATACGGAAAAGCGATACTGTCCAAATCGTCTACCGTAACGGCAGCACTTTCCTCTATTGTATTATCTGCGTTTCTTTTCGCCACTCCTTTTATATTTATCCGCTCATTGTCTTTTCCTTCGATAAGCAGTTTCACTAAAGCATGAAACGCCTCCTCGCCTTCGCCACAGACTACATAGTTCACCATAGGAAACGACTGCATAAAAGCCTTCGTGTCATATGATACCTCAGGACCGCCGCAGACGATTTTACACTCGGGACAAAGACGATGTACCAGCGGCAGAAGCTGCTTCACCAGTTCAATATTCCAGATATAGCACGATATCGCCAAAATATCCGGCTCTTCATCAAAAATCTGATTGGCGATATCAATCAAATGATTGTTGATTGATACTTCCAGTATTTTCATATCGCAATCCAAATCACTGCAGTTTTTATATAAATAGCGCACGGCAAGCGATGAATGAATGTACTTAGCATTTACCGCCGTCAGTAAAACTTTCACGAACAAACCTCCCAGTATTATATTGTTCATTTTTCTTTGCTACCTGGAAAAATGAACAGCAAATAGAAATAGCACAATAATTGCATTAATGATATAATATCAATGTTACATTAAATTTCGGCAATGTGTTTTCCTGCCGTAAATAATTTAAACTGTAACACATATTATCTTATATATAAGGGGATTTGGCAAATGAAACTTGTTGTAACAGTTGTAGGTAAAGACCGTGTCGGCATTATTGCTACGGTGAGCAGTGTTCTTGCAGAAAATAATGTAAACATCATCAGCATTAATCAGAATATCATGAACGGATTTTTTAACATGGTATTAATTGCTGAAATGAACGACAAAGATATCAAATTACAGGAACTGCAAAAAGTTCTCAAAGAAAAAGGTACTGAACTGAAAGTAGATATCAAAGTCCAGCACGAAGAAATTTTCAATGCTATGCACACTATTTAAGATAAAAAATTTTAATTTGGAGGAACTTTCGTGATTACAGTAAATGATATCTTAGAAACTAATCGCATGATAACGGAAAACAAATTGGACGTGCGCACTATTACTCTCGGTTTAAGCCTCAGAGACTGTGCTCATCCTAATTTAAAACAGTTTTGCGACAATGTTTATGATAAAATCACCAAATCCGGTGAATTTCTGGTAAAAACAGGCGAGGATATCGCCAGTGAATACGGTATTCCTATCATTAACAAACGTGTTTCCGTAACACCGATTGCCATTGCAGCTGAAGCCTGCAAAACAGATACCTACGTACCTGTAGCTGAAGCAATGGATAAAGCGGCGAAGGAAATCGGCATCGATTTTATCGGCGGTTTTTCTGCACTGGTGGAAAAAGGCTACACTAACGGCGACCGCATTTTGATAAATTCCATTCCGCAGGCACTGACTGTGACTGATTTGGTCTGCTCATCCGTGAATTTGGGCTCGACAAAAGCCGGTATCAATATGGATTGTGTACGTGAAATGGGCGAAATTGTAAAACGTACGGCTGAACTCACTCGCGACCGTGAAGCAATCGGCTGTGCCAAACTCGTAATATTTGCCAATGCTCCCGGCGACAATCCGTTTATGGCCGGTGCCTTTCACGGCGTAAGCGAAGCAGAAAAAGTAGTAAGTGTCGGCGTCAGCGGTCCGGGCGTTGTAAAACACGCGCTTGAAGGTTTAAAAGGCGCTGATTTTACTGAAGTTGCCGAAACAATTAAAAAGACAGCTTTCAAAATCACCCGTGTCGGCCAGCTTGTGGCTAAAGAAGCCTCCAAACGTCTTGGGGTACAATTCGGTATTATCGACCTGTCGCTCGCTCCTACTCCGGCAGTCGGCGACAGCGTTGCACACATTCTCGAAGAAATGGGACTGGAAAGCTGCGGTGCTCCGGGTACAACGGCAGCTCTTGCTCTTTTAAATGATGCTGTCAAAAAAGGCGGTCTTATGGCTTCCTCCCATGTCGGCGGATTGAGCGGTGCTTTCATTCCGGTAAGTGAAGATGCAGGCATGATTGATGCTGTAGCCCGCGGCAGTCTTTCTATCGAAAAACTTGAAGCTATGACCTGCGTATGCTCCGTAGGCCTTGACATGATTGCCGTTGCCGGTGATACTCCTGCTTCTACGATTTCCGGCATTATCGCCGATGAAGCTGCTATCGGCATGATTAATAATAAAACAACGGCTGTCCGTATCATTCCTGTTCCTGGCAAAAAAATCGGTGATACGGTAAACTTCGGCGGACTTCTCGGTTACTGTCCGATTGTCAAAGTCCGCAGCGAATACAGCTCCGATGCCTTCATTGCACGCGGCGGTCGCATTCCTGCACCTGTCCGCAGCTTAACAAACTGATAAAAATAAAAAATTTAAAAATAAGTGTTGACAAATTATATTGATATAGATATAATATTAAATGTTCTCAAGAGAGATTTCTCGAATGAGACATGCGCCCATAGCTCAGCTGGATAGAGCACACGCCTTCTAAGCGTGCGGTCGCAGGT
>USIX01000046.1 GCA_900554895.1 uncultured Megamonas sp.
TGTTTTTAATAATTATTATCAGTTATTTACATATTTTTAACGGAAATTTTCATTTTTATGCTAAATTTTCCGTCAAATATGATACAATTAGTTATATTAATTAGTATAGGAGGTTTTTTTATGATTGGTATTATAGTTACTGGTCATGGTAAATTTGCATCAGGACTGGCTTCTTCCATCGAAGTCATCGCCGGTAAACAGGATAAATTCGAAGCAATTGACTTTCCTGTCGGCTCTACAAATATGGATTTAGCTCAAGAATTAAAACAGGCGGTTGAAAAACTGGACTGTTCCGATATAATATTCTGCACTGATATCGCCGGCGGTACGCCGTTCAATCAATGTGTAATTTTATCCACTCATCTTGCCAACAGCAAAGTAATCAGCGGAACGAACATTCCCGTACTTTTAGAAGCTCTTTTCAGCCGGACAAATCAAAACGCTTCCAGCCTGGCTCAAATTCTGGTGGACAGCCATCAGTCAAGAATACAGGTTTTCCAGTCGCGTTCCAATGTTACCAATCTTACTAAATTAGCAGGTGGATTTGGTGAGTAAAACTGCTGTTAAAGCCGCTAAAATATTCACGGAAACTTCTATTGAATGTGAAAAATATTTACTGATTGAAGACGATAAATTCGCCGGATTTGCTGTTAAGGATGAACTTCCTTCCGATATAATCGTCAAAGATTTTTCCCATTTTTATATTCTGCCCGGTCTTATCGATACTCATATCCACGGAGCAGTAGGGTATGATACTATGGACAACAGTGAAGAAGCTATCCAGAATATCGGTAATTATTTGTTAAGTCAGGGAACTACTGCTTGGATGCCGACAACGGTAACTGCGCCCCTTGAAGATATTTACAATTCCATCACCAATATCCGTATATGCCGGGAAAAATTAACCAGCGCCCGCATTCTCGGCATGTTTATCGAAGGGCCGTATATTACAGCCAAACACCGCGGCGCTCATCCGGAAAAATATATTCGTACCTTGAATAAAACTGAAATAAGCAAAATGCAATCGTCAAATATTGTAAAATCCATTATTATTGCTCCGGAAAAAGAAAATGCAGTCGAATTTACTGACTGGATAGTCGGTAAATTAAATATAAAAGTATCGCTAGGACACAGCAGTGCTGATTATGAAGAAGCCTGTGCCTGTTTTGATGCCGGTGCTGATGCCAGCGTACATACATATTGCGCTATGGAGCAAATACATCACCGCAGTCCCAACCTTTTAGGCGCAGCACTTACCCGTGACGATGTCTATACCGAATTAATTGCTGACGGTATCCATGTCAGCCTGCCTGCAATAAAAATCCTTTTAAAGTGCAAGCCGAAAGATAAACTGCTGCTTGTCAGCGATGCCATCCGCGGCACTGGTTTAAAAGATGGCCGCTATATGCTCGGTACTCTTCCGTTCAATGTAAAAAACGGTATCGCCCGTCTGGATAACGGCAACCTTGCCGGCAGTACCACCACCTTATTAAAAGAAATATCTCTTTTAATTGAAACGGTCGGTACAGACCCTATTACTGCCATTAACATGGCTTCACTCAATCCTGCCAAGCGTTTTAATCTGGATAAATATATTGGCAGCATAAAAAAAGACAAATATGCCGATTTTATCATTATTGACAAAAATTATGAAGTACAGCAGACATGGCAAAACGGTAAATGTGTATTCACCCGATAAACCATATGCTGAACAAATGTGAAAATAACAGGCATTTCCTTAATTCACTTTTAAGGAAATGCTTTTTACTTTGCAGTAATAGTGATTTTATATTATAATTAAGTATTAGATTTTTCGATTTTTATTTAAATGAAAGGATTTTATAATGACACACAATAAGCTACGTCCTCTTACTGAAAGTAGCCTACTTACTGCCATAACTGTGATTATTGCTATTGCCGGCATGTATATTCCTTTTGTAATTTTGTTTTGGACTTTGCCGATTACGATAATTACAGCCAGACATCATCTAAAATACGGTCTTGCCAGCGTTTTAATATCTGGCATTCTTCTGTGTTTATTTATGACACCTGTTACGGCACTGCCGCTGATTTTTTCTTCCGCACCGCTGGCTTTGACGCTGGGTATCGGTTTTAACTTAAAATGGTCGGCTGTAAAAATATTTGTCAGCAGCTTCGTCGCTTCGCTGATAGGCACTGCTTTATTTTTGATACTGACATTTTATCTGACAGGCATAAATATTTTTATCGAACAGCTTGATGCCTTCAAAACGGCAATGCTTGATACCAATGAAATGTTTTCTTCTATGGGAGTAACTTCCGAAGCAATGATAGATGCCAACAGACAGACTCAGCATATTATCGAAACACTGGCACTCGTGCTGCCTATGCTGTTCATCTTCAATGCTTTACTAAAACTGGTCATTAATTATATGGCAAGCTCTTTTCTTTTAAAAAGACTTGGTACAACTGATATCAATACGCTTCCGTCGTTTACTTTATGGCATTTTCCCAAAGTATTCGTATATATATATGCCTTTTCCCTAATCGGCATGTATTGGGGAACGACACGCGAAATTGCCCTGCTCTATCAGGTTTCTTTAAATGTTTATCTGTGTGCCAATGTCATCGGTTTAATTCAGGGACTGTCCGTCATTCGTTTTTTCTATAAACTAAAACAGTGGCCTACTGCTGTATGGATTTTTATAATTGCAATGATTTTTCTAAACATGATAATCGCTCAAATCGTTGCGCTTGCAGGTTTTTTTGATATGATATTCAATTATCGTGACAAAATAAAAACTGACCGTAATTAGGAGGCTTTTTCATGATTGGCAAATTATCCGTTTGGATAGATATTTGCGTAACAATGATAGCATCTTTAGGCTTATTGATTGTACTGCTGCAATATAACTGGTATATCTTCGGCGGCGGTGTCGTTTTGTGGATATGCCTTATTTTGTATCTTAAAGAACGCTGCATTGAACGCCGTCAAACACTGAGAAAATACTATGAAAATGTTGTCAAAAATGTAAATGAACTTTCCAATTTTGCTTTGGAAAAACTGCCGCAAGTCATCATGGTCATTAATAAAGACTCGCGTATTGAATGGTATAATCATGAATTCAAACGCTGGTTAAAGACCACGCCAGAAATCGGTTCATTTATTTATGATTTATGGCCGAATATGCCACTCGATAAATTCTGGGGACGGGAAGGCAACTGCGTTTTTTCGCAAAATGATAAATTTTACTGGGTAACACATCGTCCTGTAGATAAAAAAGAAGAAAACACCGACTTAATGGCGCTTTATATCTACGACATCACGGAATACGAGCGTTTCAAGCTGGATACGGCTATGCGCACACTCGTTTTCGGTTATATCCAGATTGATAACTATGATGATGTAATGCAGGGCCTCAGTGAAGCCAAGCGGACTTCTATTTTATTCGAAGTCAATAATCTGCTTGATAAATGGGCGCATAATCTCGGCATACTGCTGCGCCGTCTTTCTGATGACATGTATATTATCATGATGGAACGCCATGCTCTTGATTTAGCCATCAGTGAAAAATTCGACATCCTAGATAAAATCCGCAATCTGCACGGCGATAACAAATATCCAATAACACTCAGCGTCGGTCTCGTACAGAGCCGTCCGAAAATTTCTATGGAACAGCTCGGCACTTTGGCCCAATCGCATCTTGACCTGGCACTTGGACGCGGCGGAGACCAGGTAGCTGTAGACCTTGACGGTAAGGTACAGTTTTTCGGCGGCAAAGCTAAAGCAGTAGAAAAGCACACGCGCGTAAAAGCCCGTGTTGTCGCGCATGCCGTCTATGAACGCATGGAAAACTCCGATGTCGTCTTCGTTATGGGTCATCACAATGAAGATTTCGACAGCCTCGGCGCCTCTATCGGCGTAGCTCACATGGCGCGCCAGCTCGGCAAACCCGTTTATATCATTTTAAGTGATATGAATGAAGGCGTAGATAAATTAATCACATTATGTAAAACAGAAAAAGTTTTTGAAAATCTGTTCATAACGGCAAAAGAGGCACTGGCCATGACGGCGCTGAACCCCGTACTGTTCGTTGTGGATACGCATATACCGTATCTGGTAGCGGGAGCCGATTTGCTCTCGTCCATCAATAACGTCATCGTCATCGACCATCACCGCCGTTCCGAAAATGTAATAAAAAATGCGCTGCTCATCTACATTGAACCGTATTCCTCCTCAACGAGCGAACTCGTCACGGAGCTTTTGATGTATTTCAATGAAAACGTCCAATTATCGCGCCTTGAAGCTACGGCTCTCTATTCCGGTATCGTCGTTGATACGAAAAATTTCCGCGTAAATACGGGTGTACGCACATTTGATGCCGTATCGTACCTGCGCCGCTGCGGAGCTGACCCGGAAGCTGTTCATTATCTGTTCCGTACCGATTATGAAGCTAACCTTGCCGAGGGCAAAGCCATTGCCAATTCACAATTCTACAATGAAGGTCTTTTAGTTGCAGTCTGTCCTGAAAGTACCGCCAATATTCAAGCTACCTCCGGCAAAATTGCTGACGATTTGCTGGGAATTGAAAATGTACGTGTCAGCATCGTATTTTTTAAACTGAAGGACAATATAATCGGTGTCAGCGCCCGTTCCACCGGCGAAATCAACGTCCAGGTAATCATGGAAAAATTCGGCGGTGGCGGTCATCAGAATGTCGCCGGCACACAGGTTAAAGACCGTGACCTAATAGATTTAAAAGCAGAAATAATAAACACTACTTTAAAATACATGAAAGAGGTTGACGAAAATGAAAGTAATAATGCTACAAGACCTTAAAAAAGTCGGTAAAAAGGGCGATATTGTAGAAGTTGCCGAAGGATACGGCAGAAACTACCTAATCGCTAAAAAATATGCTGTAGAAGCAACAAAACAGAATTTAAACGAAGCCCGTGCCAAACAGAAATCGGCTGAACGCAAAAAACAGCAGGCAAACGATGAGGCTCGTCTCATGGCAGCCCAGCTGTCTCAGGTGGAAATCACTATTCCTGTAAGAGTAGGTGAAGGCAGCAAATTATTCGGTTCTGTAACGAGTAAGGATATTGCTACCACTCTAAAGGAAAAACACAATATCGATATCGATAAACGTAAAATCGAAGTGAGAAACATCACCTGCCTCGGCGATTACACTGCAACTATTAAAGTTCATCCTGAAATCAGCACGAGCATAACTGTTCACGTAGTTGAAAAATAAGTGAGGCTGTAATGAGTATTTTTTCTCGTTTTTTCAAACAAAAAAATAAACATAAACAAAAAAAGGCTGCTGTAACTATACAGCAGCCTAATATTTCCGCAAAAAAAGTTCAAAATTCCCCTGCTCCTAACCCTATCGACCATGATATTGAAGCACTGTATTCCATATTGATAGATATGGAGGGTTCAGACCGTCTTGTACTGAAGGCCGGTAAACTAAACGCCCTAAAACTGATGCGTTCGCCAAATCGTAATGAGCGTGTATTGGCACTGCAAAAAATTATTTATGAAAATCCTACACTGGATAAAGTGCCGACCGATGCTGAAATCGACAATTTGATTGATGAAATGACTGAATACATGGCAAATCAAATGGCACGCCGTTCACTGGAAGACCAGCTGGAAAAACGCATAGCTGCCAAAATGGAGGAAAATCACCAGGATTATATCGAAGATATCCGCCAGCAGATTTTAAAAGAAGAGATACGGGAAGTGGATACTCCGCAGGCTAAAGCAAAACTTGCAGAGCTCGAGGCGAAAGACAAAATCCATTTGACCAAATCGGTCATGGAATTATTACGACCACAAAATCTCAATGAAATCGTAGGTCAGGAACGTGCCGTTCACGCACTGAAAGCAAAACTCAGCTCACCGTACCCGCAGCATCTGCTTTTATACGGGCCGCCCGGTGTCGGTAAAACAACGGCAGCTCGTCTCGTATTGCAGGAAGCATGCAAACAGGCACATACACCGTTTCAAAAAGACGCACCATTTGTCGAAACGGACGGTACGACACTGCGCTATGACCCGCGCGGCATAACCAATCCTCTGCTCGGCTCCGTGCACGACCCGATTTATCAGGGAGCCAGACGCGACCTCGCCGACGGCGGCATCCCTGAACCGAAACCCGGTCTCGTTACAGAAGCGCATGGCGGTATTTTATTCATTGATGAAATAGGCGAACTTGACGAAATGCTGCAAAATAAACTTTTAAAAGTGCTGGAGGACAAAAGGGCTCATTTCGATTCCGCTTATTATGACCCGACGGATGAAAATATTCCGACGTATATTCGAAAGCTGTTTGACGAAGGCGCCCCGGCCGATTTCGTTTTAATCGGAGCTACTACACGCGACGCCAGCTATATCAATCCTGCACTACGCTCACGCTGTGCAGAAATTTATTTTGAACCGCTCACGCCGCAGCACATTCAGACAATCGTTAAAAATGCCGCTGTAAGATTAAATGCCCAGCTTGATAATAACGTCGCTCAGCTAATCAGCGAATATACGATTGAAGGCCGCAAAGCCATAAATATTCTGGCCGATGCCTACAGCAACGCACTTTCCAGAAGCAGCGGCAGTTTAGAAAACGTTCTGATTACAGCCGACGATATATATACCGTAGCACAGGTAAGCCGTCTCACTCCGTACATCACCCAGAAAGCTTCCGAGCGCACCGAAGTCGGCAAAATTTTCGGGCTTGGTGTCGCCGGTTTTATCGGTTCCGTCATCGAAATCGAAGCAGTGGCTTTTAAAGCCGGTGAAAAGGGAAAAGGTTCTCTCCGCTTTAATCAGACAGCCGGCTCAATGGCCAAAGATTCCGTCTTCAATGCTGCTGCCGTCGTACGCAAACTGACAGGCGAAGATATTAACGATTACGATATTCATATCAATATTATCGGCGGCGGCAATATAGACGGCCCGTCTGCCGGTACTGCCATCATGACGGCAATCGTCTCTGCTATTACCAATAAGCCGATACGACAGGATATCGCCGTAACGGGAGAAATTTCCATACAGGGAATGGTGCGCCCTGTCGGCGGTGTTTTTGAAAAAGCATACGGCGCCCGCCAGGCAGGCATTAAAACGCTAATCATTCCATCAGAAAACGAACAGGATATTCCACCAGACCTGCACGGACTTGACGTTCATTCTGTAAAAACAGCACAGGAAGTATTAAATTTAGTTCTAGTTTAATTTAAAAGAGGTGATTTTTTTGGTCGACAGAATGCCTCCGCAAAATATCGAAGCTGAACAGGCTGTCTTAGGCGCTATGCTAATTTCCAAAGAAGCCATTGCCGAAGCTGCACAGATTTTAAATCCTGTCGATTTCTATCGTGAAGCACATCGTATCGTCTATGAAGCCATGCTCGATTTATCCAATAAAAATCAAGCTGTAGACAATTTAACGGTTATTGAACAACTCAATAAAACAGGACTGCTGGAAAAAGTCGGCGGCATTGCTTTTGTTACAGCTCTTGCCAATACTGTGCCGACTGCCGCCAATGTAATTTTCTATGCCAAAATCGTTAAAGAAAAATCGCTGATGCGCCATCTTATCAACACAGCAACTGCCATTGCCACTATGGGCTATGAAGACAGCGAAGATGCCGACACTATCATGGATAAAGCGGAAAAGATGATTTTGGAAATTGCTTCCAACCGCAAAACGAGCGATTTTACACCGATAAAACAGATTGTAATCGATACCTTCAGTAAAATCGAAGGTCTGTACGAATCAAAAGGCGGTCTCACAGGACTTTCCACCGGATTTAAAGATTTGGACAGGTTGACGGCAGGACTCCAGCCATCTGATTTAATCCTCGTTGCCGCCCGTCCTAGTATGGGTAAAACTGCATTTACGTTAAATATTGCCTCTCATGTTGCTATAAAGGAAAATAAACCGGTTGCCTTCTTTTCGCTGGAAATGTCCAAAGAACAATTAATGCAGCGTATGCTCTGTGCCGAAGGGCTTATTGAATCGCAAAGACTGCGCGTCGGTGACCTCGACGAACAGGACTGGCAGAAACTGATTGCCGCCGCTGATAAATTCTCTAAAGCTCCGCTTTACATTGACGATACGCCGGGCATAAGCATTATGGAACTGCGCTCCAAAGCACGCCGACTGCAACAGGAAAAGGGACTGAGTCTTATCCTTATCGACTACCTGCAGCTGATGCAGGGACGAAACAACAAAGGAAGCGATAACCGCCAACAGGAAATTTCTGAAATCTCCCGTTCCTTAAAATCCCTGGCACGTGAACTGAATGTGCCTGTCATCGCACTTTCCCAGCTGTCACGCAGTGTGGAAGCACGCCAGATAAAAAAACCGATGCTCAGTGACCTGCGCGAATCCGGCTCACTGGAACAAGATGCCGATATCGTTATGTTTCTGTACCGCGAAGACTATTACAATGCTGAAACAGAAAACAAAAACATCACCGATGTCATTATTGCCAAACACCGTAACGGGCCTGTTGACAGTATTCAATTATTCTTTCACAAACAGTTTACAAAATTCGCTGACCTTTTGCGTACATCAGACGACAATATGCAGTGATAAAAAACTCCTGCGCCGACACTTTGGCGGCAGGAGTTTTTCTTGTACCCTTTTGATTGACACTAAAGCCTATAAAATGCTATGATATGAAAGTAAAAGGTGCATAAAGATTTTATAAAAACTCAGATTAAGACATATTACATTAATTTGAGTTCTTTTTGCTGTTATCAGTAGAAAAATTCTAGCTGGTTTAAATATGAGGAGGAAAATTTTAAATGATTGAACGCTATACCAATCCTGAAATGGGAAGAATTTGGACTCTCCAACACGAATTTGAAGTAATGCTCGAAGTTGAAATCACAGCTTGTGAAGCTATGGCAGAACTCGGTCAAATTCCTGTAGAAGCTGCTAAAAATATCCGCGCAAAAGCAAAATTCGACTTAAACCGTGTTAAAGAAATCGAAAAAGTTACTAATCACGATATTATCGCATTCTTAACCAACGTTGCCGAATACGTTGGCGAAGATTCTAAATACATCCACAAAGGATTGACTTCCAGCGACGTTAAAGATACAGCGCTCGGCATTATGATGAAAAAATCCGCCGAACTCATTTTAGATGACCTCGAAAAACTCCGCGACGTTCTGCTGCGTCAGGCTAAAAAATACAAACACACCGTTTGCATCGGCCGTACACACGGTATTCATGCCGAACCAATGACTTTCGGTCTGAAATTTGCTCTGTGGTATGACGAAGTATGCCGCGATATTGAACGCGTAAAACGTGCTAAAGAAGTCGTTGCCGTTGGTAAACTCTCCGGTGCAGTTGGTACTTATTCCAACATTGACCCTCGTATTGAAGAAATCACTTGCAAAAAACTCGGCATCACTCCTGTAAAACTTGCAACTCAAGTTATCCAGCGTGACCGCCATGCAGAATATATGACTACACTTGCAATCGTAGCCAGCACATTTGAAAAAATCGCAACTGAACTGCGCAATCTCCAGCGCACGGATATCCGCGAAGCTGAAGAATATTTCCAGCCTGGTCAGAAAGGCTCTTCCGCTATGCCGCACAAACGCAATCCTATCACTGGCGAACGCATCAGCGGTATGGCTCGTCTTGTCCGCGGCAATGCTATCGCGGCTATGGAAGATATCACTCTCTGGCATGAACGCGACATCTCCCATTCCTCCGTTGAACGTGTAATTCTGCCGGATAGCACAATCAATGTAGATTACTGCTGCCGCAAACTGACCAACCTTGTAGACAAATTACTCGTTTATCCGGATGCCATGATGGATAACCTCAACAAAACAGGCGGTCTCATCTTCAGCCAGCGCATCATGCTTGCCGTTGTAAGCAAAGGCGTATTGCGTGAAGACGCTTATAAATGGGTACAGAGAAACGCTATGGCTAGATGGCTCAAAGGCGAAGATTTCCGCACAAATGTGGAAAAAGACCCTGATATCACAAAATATCTCACTAAAGAAGAAATTGACAACTGCTTTGATTATAAATGGTTCTTACGTAATGTAGACATGATTATGGCTCGTTTCGGCATTGAATAATAACCATAAAGCAAATAGAAAGGAAGTATTTTCATATGTCAACAGTCGTTGTAACCGGCACCCAATGGGGTGATGAAGGTAAAGGAAAAATTGTAGACTATCTGGCGGAAAAAGCCGATATCGTCGTACGTTATCAGGGCGGCAGCAATGCCGGTCATACCGTTTCCGTAGACGGTAAGGAATTTAAACAAAGACTCATGCCGTCGGGCATGCTTTACGATAACAAAATCTGTGTCATCGCCAATGGTGTAGCTTTCGACCCGGAAGTTATCCTTCAGGAAATGGAAGCTCTCAAAAAAGACGGCTATAGTGTTGACGGATTGAGAATTTCCAATCGTGCTCATGTTGTAATGCCGTATCACCGCCTTATGGACGGTCTTGAAGAAGAAGACAAGGGCGAACTTAAAATCGGTACGACAAAACGCGGTATCGGTCCTTGCTACGTAGACCGTGACAACCGCATCGGCATTCGCGTATGCGATTTAATCGACAAAGATATTTTCTGTGAAAAACTGAAAACAGCACTCGAACTCAAAAACCGTGAGCTTGTTAAAATATATAATAAAGAACCGCTGAATTATGAAAAAATCCGTGATGAATATCTCGGTTATGCGGAAAAGCTGAAAAAACACGTTATCGACACTGCCGCATTCTTGAATAAAGAAATCAAAGCCGGTAAAAAAGTAATGTTTGAAGGCGCACAGGCTACAATGCTCGATATCGACCACGGCACATATCCGTATGTTACAGCATCACATCCGACAGCAGGCGGCGTCTGCTCCGGTGCCGGTGTCGGCCCTAACAAAATCGACAAAGTTGTCGGCATCGTCAAAGCATACTGCACACGTGTCGGCGAAGGTCCGTTCCCGACAGAACAGCTCAACGAAATCGGCGACAAAATCCGCAACTGCGGTCATGAATTCGGTACGGTTACAGGCCGTCCGCGTCGTACTGGCTGGCTCGATGCCTGCGTTGTGCGCTATGCAGGTTATTTAAGCGGCATTGACTATATGGCTGTTACCCGCCTTGATATTCTCGATACTTTCGACGAAATCAAAATGTGCGTAGCTTATAAGTATAACGGCGAAATTCTCGATGAAATGCCGGCCAACCTCAATATCCTGGCCAAAGTTGAACCGGTATATGAGACATTTGCCGGTTGGAAAACGGATATCAGCGGTATCAGAAAATATGACGACCTGCCGGAAAACGCCCGCAAATATCTTGAAAGAATGGCGCAGGTTACAGGTATCGACCTTGGTTTCGTATCCGTCGGACCGAACCGCGACCAGACCATTATTCTTCATGAAGTATTCTAATTGACTTACAGAAAAACCCGAAAAAATTCTTCGGGTTTTTTTTATTTTTAATCATTAAAATTGTAATTCATTACAAAACCAAAATTTCTATTTTCCAAATCCGATTCCAATGCCCAGCGTAACTGTTCTCTAATACTTGCATGCGCATCAGCAACTTGTATCCAACCTTCCTGATTGTTATTTAATTTTATCTTAAACCAAATATCCGCATTTCGACGATAATTACTAATACCCCAAACGTGTTTCGGTGCCATTATATAATGTCGTTCATTATCCAAATATGTCATACCTACCATATAATCTATATCCTTATCTCTATTCTGAGGAAATACATATCCCTGATAAACGGCGTATATATTTCCTATATTTTTCTGTACAAATGGCATTTTTATCCCTTTTGCTGGAATACCTATGAATTTTCCCTTATACCACGCAATTGCATTATAATTTTCATAACCAGGATAATATACAACATAAATAATATCATTTACCTTTGGTATATTTTCATCTGATAAATTCTCTTTATTCATCATTGGTATAGAAGATGTTATCATTGTTTTTCCCATACGAGGATAAATATACGCTTTAGACTCAACTATTGGAAAGTATTTCACTGGCTCTACGTAACCTATAATAGAGCTATTTTGTTGCGGTTTCTCATAGACAGGCGTATCTTTATCTTTATAAAAAATCATTCCATTTTCTCCGTCAGCATAATCAGGAATTATTATACTCGGTTGTAGAACCCATTTTTTATTCCAATCTACTTCTGCCCCAGCGTATCTTATATCATCCGTTTCAATTACAAGCGGCGGCAATTCATCATTAGCCTGAGCACTTACTATATTAAACCCCAGCAAAATACCGAAACATACCAGCATAACTAATTTCTTAAACATACAATCACAGCCTTTCTTTCTAATCATAAATAGAATTCCTATTACCATTATATTCATCACTACAAAAAAAGAACAACCCTGAAAATTCAAGGTTGTTCTTTTTATTTATAAAATTAAGCACGGATAACACCGATAATAAAAGGTGCTGTGGATACAGCTGTTAATGCTGTAAAGAAATTTACCGAAACAGATTTTCCATTTTCTATTGTTCCTAAATCTATCATTTCCATTAAATTCTTTGCAGTGTTAATTCTTCTTCCCGGATAAGCAAATACTCCATCAAGTGAAACAAATGGATAAATTGCCCCGCCTGAACTCGACATAACAACCTTGAAATTACCGACACTACCAGTATTATTGGTAAAATTAAGTCTTACGTCCATTTGTACGCCGTAATTTCCGGCTAATCCTTTAACTTTAATCTGCCCGGAAGAATCCGTCATCTGAATTAAATCTTTTCCATCAAAAGAATCTCCATCATTACTTGTATCGGTTGTTTTATCTTTACCAAAAGAAACAACTTTTGCCTTATCCTGTTCAGCTGAACTCATTGATAAATTCAATGTAAATGTTTCATAAAAACCGGCACCTACACCTCTATGCGGATCTGATTTCGCTCCTGTAACACTTGCTTGTGCCGGTTCTGTGGCATTTCCAGATTTAGCTTCATCAACATAAGCCAAATCAAAGAAAGTAACTGCCGCAGGATTGCCTTGTTTATCTGCAATTGATACTCTGCTGATAACTCCGAAATTACAGTGTGCTGGTATCTGTCTGCTAAAAATATTAGCATATTCATAAGGATGAAGTGTAATTTTTACCGGATTATTAGCAGCTGTAAGATAATCTCGCCAAGCGTATACATCAGAAACCCAGTTTGCATCAATTGTTGTCCCGATATTTGTGAAATTTAATTCAATATCAAAATCATTTGGATTATACATCAAAATAAGTGATGTTATCGTTCCTTCATATTCATTTCTATGCCAAGTATATATCTGACCATTGCCTTTTACTGTTTCACGACAAAAATACTTTCCGCTATCAGCAAAATCCTTATAAAATACACTTTCCGGATTATTGGAGTAAAACAAAAACTCGTCTGTATTTACTGCGCATTTAAGCTGTTCTTTTTCTTTATCATTAGGATATATTAAATCAATAGGATCATTATTTAAGCCATGTTCATAAAATTCATCTACTATTTTAGCCATATAAATTCACTCCTAAAATTAAATTTTTTCTTAATAACCAAAATAAAAACTTTCCCTATCATCTACATTAGGCTGTTTCCACCATATCTGTTTATATGTTTTTGAACCTAAATGTGCATTTAGTAATTGTACCCAGCCTCTTGTTATTTTATCCGGCAATTCCACATAAAGCCATATATCGGCATTGCATCTAAACTCATTTCCTTCTACAAATGACCATGTGCTCATTGGTGTACGCGGGTCGTCATTCGGATATTCTATATACATTTCAAAATCAGCTTCTACATCCTGCTTATTTGTATATCCTTCATATTCGGCACATATTTCTTTACGATGGTACGTACTTCTAGCAAAATATGGTGCAGGCATTTTTATTTCATATGATTCTAATCTAAAGAAAGTACCTTTATACCAAACAGTATATGAGCCATACATATTATAAGATATCAAATACATAATATCCCCTGGTTTTAAAATTTTTTCATTGCCAAACTCATCTGTCAAAGTAATATCCTTTATTATTTTGGTTTTTCCCATACGCGGATAAATATAAGCTTTTGCCCCTATAATTGAAACTTTATCATTTCGCTGCATTGTTCCTACTACAAGGCTATTCGGCGAAGGTTCTTTATGAATAGCTGTTTCCTGTCGTGCCGTTATAGTCGGGTTCTTATCCAGCTTCAGCATTATCCCTGCGTATTTTACATCATCCGTTTCAATTACAAGCGGCGGCAATTCATCATTAGCCTGAGCACTTACCGCACCGAAACTTAACAAAATACCGAAACATACCAGCATAACTAATTTCCTAAACATACAATCACAGCCTTTCTTTTTCATCATAAATAGAATTCCTATTATTATTATATTATCTATATATTAGAAAATGATGAAAAACTGTATTCATATTTCAATTTTTTACACAGATAAATCGAATTTCTTTTACATTGTCTTCACTCAATCTATGTTCCAAACAATTCGGGCTATGCTGTACATAATATATCTCGCCGTTTTTTATTTCCGTGATAATTGCCAATTTATACCAAATATCAGCATTATTTCTAAATTGAATTAAATCTCCGATTTGAACCGAATTTTTATCTCGACAAATTCGGGCAACAGGTTTATTATTATCAGAATAATAAGCTGAATATTTTGTCATATATTGCACGAACTTTTTCATATCTGTCCATGACTTTGTATGGTGTTTGCGATTTTGCCAGTACCAGCCCCTGTTTTGTTTAATTCCGCCCATATACCAGCATTGCGATACAAAATTTGTGCCGTCCTGCATGAAAAACCAGAAATCATCTTCTGAACCGATATTGGGTACAAGCGCGTAATTCAACGCATATTCCACTGCTATTTTTCTATCTAATACATCGGCACTGCACCTCCCAACTTTTCTTTGTAACCGATTACATTTATATAGAGTATTTTTTCTAACCGAATTTAAACCTACTCATTTATTTTTATTTTGAATACGCTCCAATATTTTCTTCAATATATTCGGCAAAGATATATTCATGGTTACAGCATTTTCTAAAATATTCAATCCTTCACTACCGATAAAAAAACAGATTGTCACATTTCTTATATTCATATCCTCACCGATTATAATATCCAATTCATGCGCCAATATTATCAGCATTAAAATATATAATTTTCTTATACTGTTATTATTAAATTTCTATTTATCGACTTCTTTAATTCTAAAGAAAGTACCTGTTTGGCATAATATAAGAAAAAAGTAATATTTAATAATTTATTTTTATATTATGCCAGGCAATTTTTCTTTGAATGCAAAGAAAAGTTGCCGAAAAAGAAACTCTTAGGTTCGCAGTCCACTAGAGATTTTCATTTTAAAAAGAAAAATTTTTATCTGTAACGTTTAAAAACTCGCTTATGCTCAAACA
>USIX01000047.1 GCA_900554895.1 uncultured Megamonas sp.
AAATAGCAACGGGAATAGCGATTTCTGTATTCTGTAACAGCCATGCAAGACACATGCAGACGAGAGCGACAACAGAACCTACGGAAATATCAATACCGCCGCCGCCGGTAATAATAGTGAACGTTACGCCGACAGTTACAATAATTAAGGTTGCATTATCAATGAGCAGGTTCCAGAAAACCTGCGGACGGGAGAAGCCGTTATACATTGCAACACCGATACCGTATAAAATTATGAACAGTATTACCGTTACGAAGAACTGAAAATATCTTGAAGCAATTGCGGAATTTATCATTTGTTTAATGTTCATGCTTTATCCACCGCCTTTTTCGACTTGAACTTGGCAAACATTTCCTGGAAACGTTTGGATTGAATTAAGCACAGGATAATAACTACGATGGCCTTTACTACAGGCAGCTGGTCGGAAGCGACGCCTATAGCGTACATGGTAGTTGTCAGGGTCTGAATAGTGATAGCGCCGATAATACTGCCGCCGAGGTAGAATTTACCGCCGCTCAACAGTGTGCCGCCTAGGGCAACAGCCAAGATGGCGTCCATTTCCATGTTGAGACCGGCATTGTTGGCATCAGCCGCACGGATTAAGGAACTTTCAATCAGACCGGATACGCCGGCGCAGAAACCGGAAAATGCGTATACAAGGAAAATAATCAGTGTTACGTTAATTCCGGCATATTTGCTGGCAGTAGGATTGATGCCGACAGATTGAATGAACAGACCTAAAGAGGTCTTTTTCAGAATTAACAGAACGAGTGCTATCATTAAAATAGCTATGATAATAGGGCTAGGAATGATATTGCCCGGAATGTTGCCGCCAATGTAACGGAACGGTTCATAATAAACGGTGATAATTTGACCTTCCGTGATGAGCTGTGCGATACCGCGACCGGCAACCATTAAGATAAGTGTTACAACCATCGGCTGTATTTTTATCTTGGATACCAGAAAACCGTTCCATGCACCACAGATGGTACCTACGCAGATACCTGCAATCATGGCAACAATCATAGGATTTTCAGCCACACCGTCGCCGCGTCCGCCGATAATACTGCAGCATACAGCACCGGAAATAGCGACAACTGCACCGACTGAAATATCAATACCGGCTGTTGCAATGACGAAAGTCATGCCTAAAGAAAGAATTATTAAGGAAGAAGAACGGTTTAAAATATCGAAAATACGTCCGTATAAACGGCCGTCCTGTGTAATTTCTACGTCTAAGAAGCCGGGAACGAATATAATATTAAAAATTACCAGAATAGCCAAAGCTACTAAAGGTAAAAATATTGAACTTGATTTGAATTTCTGTAATGCGTTCATCAAACTTCACCTCCAGCTATTGCTTTCATGATATTATCGGAGCTGATTTTATCTCCTTCAATTTCCGCAACTTTCTTGCGGTCGCGGATAACGATGATTTTACTGCAGGTACGAACCATTTCATCCATTTCACTGGAGATGAATATTACAGCCATGCCTTTTGATTTTGCCAAGGCTACGGCCATTTTCTGAATTTCGCTCTTGGTGCCGACGTCGATACCGCGCGTCGGTTCGTCCAGAATGAGCAGGTTCGGTTCAGTTATAAGCCAGCGGGCAATGATTACTTTCTGCTGGTTACCGCCGCTGAGGTTTTGAACGAGCTGTTCACGGTCGGAAACTTTTATTTTCAGAAGCTGAATACAGTCATCAGCATATACGACCTGGTCTTTGTACGGTATGTACTTGAAAATACCTTGTTTAGCCTGAAGTGCCAAAATAATATTTTCGCGTACGCTTAAAGAACCGATAATACCCTGTACTTTTCTATCTTCAGGACAGAAGGCGATTTTATGTTTCATAGCGGTTATAGGATTTTTTAAATTAACCTTTTGACCATTGATATCAATTTCACCTTTATTAATTTGGTTTACGCCGAATAAAAGCTCAGCCGTTTCAGAGCGTCCGGAACCTAAAAGGCCGCCGAGACCGATAACTTCGCCTTTGTGAATAGTAAGGTTCATTTCATTGAGCTTGCCGACAGCACCGATATCCTTAGCTTCGAGGAATATTTCATCGGACGGTGTGCTTTTTGCTCCCATTTTGTCGAATTCCTTAACGGCATCCAAATCTTTACCCACCATCTTAGCTATTAATTCTACTTGAGGCAGTTTATCAACATCATAGGCACCGACAAGTTCACCGTTACGTAAAATAGTAATGCGACTGCATAATTCGTAAATTTGTTCCAGAAAATGAGAAATAAAAATAATGCCAAGACCTTTTTTTTGCAACTGACGAATAATATTGAACAGACGTTTGGTTTCTTCTTCGTCAAGACTGGAAGTCGGTTCGTCCAAAATCAGGATTTTCGCATCTACGTCGACAGCACGTGCAATGGCTATCATTTGCTGAATAGCTACAGAATAATGGTCGAGCGTTTTTGTTACATCTATATCAATATTTAAACTTTGCAGCAATTCTTTGGAACGTTTATTAATAGTTTTCCAATCAATGAAGCCGAATTTTTTAGGCTCGCGTCCGATAAAAATATTTTCGGCAACAGTCAGGTTGGGACATAAATTTACTTCCTGATATACGGTTGATATACCGCATTCCTGTGCTTCTTTCGGTGTATTTGGCGAAATATTCTTACCATTCAATTTGATGGTACCGCCGTCGCGATGATAAACGCCTGTGAGAACTTTTATCAGCGTTGATTTTCCTGCACCGTTTTCACCCATTAAGGAATGAATTTCACCGGCCCGCAGCGTAAAATCCACATTAGACAAAGCTTTTACACCGGGAAAGACTTTATCTATATGACGCATCTCTAAGAGAACTTCTCCCATATTTTCACCTCATTCAAGATTAATTTAATTTGGGAAATAAAAAACCGTACTTAGCCGTTTCAAGGCTAAGTACGGCCTTTAATTTACTTAAATAATATTAATATTTTCTTTCAGGTAATGTTTTTTCAGCAACATCTGCTGGGAAAACGCCTTCGTCCATGTATACCATTTTGTCAACTTGTTCGCCATTGAGAATTTTCTTAGCAGTTTCCATAAGAAGTGGTCCCTGGAGCGGATTGCATTCTACTGTGCAGTTGGATTTACCTTCAATCATAGCCTGGAATGCGCCTTTAACACCGTCAACAGACACGATTACAATATCTTTACCAGGCTGAAGACCTGCAGCTTCAATAGCCTGAATAGCACCTAAAGCCATATCATCGTTCTGGCTGAATAAGATATCAATAGTATCACGTCCGCCGGATTTGAGGAAGGATTCCATAACTTCCTGGCCTTTTTGGCGAGTGAATTCACCAGTTTGGCTCATAGCAATATTGTATTTATTGCCGTCTTCAGCAGCCTGCATAGCTTCATTGAAGCCTTTGGAACGGCCGAGGGATACGGAAGCACCTACAGTACCTTCAAGTACGGCAATCTGGAACTGGTCTCCGCCTCCGCAAGGAGTTTTGTTCTGGTCTTTCATGTACTGGTCAACCCATTCGAATGCTTTTCTGCCTTCGGCAACGGAATCAGTACCTATTTTTGCTACGTATAAATCGTCACTTACTTTAGCGTCGCGGTCAACGATAACTACAGGAATACCAGCATCTTTTGCTTCTTTAAGAACTGTATCCCAGCCAGTTTCAACGATTGGAGTAAATGCAATAAGGTCTACGCCCTGGGCAATGAAGGAACGAATTGCTTTAATCTGATTTTCCTGTTTTTGCTGTGCGTCAGAGAACTGGAGATTAATACCAGCATCTTTGGCAGCCTGTTTGATGGATTCAGTCTGAGCTGTTCTCCATTCAGATTCAGCACCCAGCTGTGAATAACCGATGGTAATTTCTTTGCCATCTTTGTTTCCAGAGTCTCCGGAAGAAGCACTTTCATCTCCGCCACCGCAGCCGGCACAAAGTACTAACATCATAAGACCTGTTAATAATGCTAATAATTTCTTCATAATGTCACTCCTTATTAAATTTATATTTAGAAATTACTAAATCAACTTTGTACTGTTTTGTAAATCAACCGGTTTATTTAACTTGATAATATCATACAACTTTTTAATGAAAAATTCAATAGTGAACATAAAATTATTTTAAAATTTTTTCAAAATTTGATATATATCCAGAAATTAGATAAAATGAAAAAAGCTGAAACACCTTATAAATAAAGCATTTAAAAGATGGTTTCAACTTTTGCCTTTGCGTAAAAGAATTTTTTATGAAAAATATATTAGATTGTGTAAAGTAGTATAGTATTATTATAAAATGTTGTATGATAAATATATTAAATTAAAGGTTTTCAAGAAGCATTTCACCTACACTATCATACAACTTTGCGGCGTGTTGTTTGGCGTATACAGTGGAAGAATTTAAGCTGAAACCGTTAAATTCTTCAATCATTGGTATGTCGTTCTGAGCATCGCCGATAGTAAGGATTTTGGTTGGTTGCCATTGCGGATAAATTTTTAACAGCTCTTTAATGCCGTTGGCTTTAGTAACGTTTTTTTGGCAGACATCAATGCAGTTTAAATTTAAATTAGCAGAAAAGGCATTGTTGAATTCATTTTCAATACGTTTGGCGTATTCGGCGGCTATTTTATCATTTTCGTAGGCAAGACTGATTTGTACCGGTTCCATTTCGCTTAAAGCTTGTTCAATAGTAGCAGTTTTTATTATTTCCTGATTTTTGTATTTAGGAGAATTAAAATATTTCAGCAACTGTGATTTGTCGTTATTAATAGTAGTTCTCATTTTATCGACAGAAGAATACATAATATGCCAGCTGTTGGCGGCAATATCAGAATAGACAAGTTTTTTGAGCATAGCTTTATTGAGTGTAAAAGATTTTACTATATTTAAATTTGTGTCAAATAGTGTTCCGCCGTTATTACAAATAATAAAATCATATTCTAAATCGTGATTTTTTACTTCATACATCAGAGAGCGGAGGTCGCGTCCGCTGCAAAAAACAAAGATGTTGCCGGCATTGCGCCATCTTTTTATGGCATCGATATTTATTTGAGGAATGGTATTGCTCTGGTGAAAAAATAGTGTTCCGTCAAAGTCACTAACTGCAATTTTCAAGATAAAAACTCCTTTCAAGCATAAACTAAATTCATTATACAAAAAAAAGCAGACAAAAATCTGCTTTTTTTGAAGAGATATTTAATTTATCTGGACAAATATCCGCCGTCAATGGGAATTACGGCTCCGTTAATGTAGTCCGATGCCGGTGAAGCCAGGAATACGGCCAGCCCTTTTATATCCTCCGCTGTTCCCCAGCGTCCGATAGGGATACGTTCCAGAATTTCCTTATTGCGTTTTTCGTCATTGACGAGTTTTACGTTCATATCGGTATCCATATATCCCGGGGCTATCGCATTCACATGTACATTTTTACTAGACCATTCATTTGCCAGTGCTTTCGTCAGCTGAGCTACGCCGCCTTTGCTGGCAGCATAGGCAGGGACGGTATAGCCGCCGAAGAAACTGAGCATAGAGGCTACATTGATGATTTTTCCGTATCCCTGCTGAAGCATTTTATTTCCTGCCAGCTGGCACAAGGTAAAGACTGCATTTAAATTTACCTGTAGTACGGTATTCCAATCCTCCAGAGGAAATTCTTCGCATTTATGGCGACGCTGTACGCCGGCATTGTTGATTAATATGTCTATTTTACCATTTATTTTTTCCAAGGCCTGAGCAAAAATTCCGTTTATGTTCTCCTGCTTGCTTAAATCGCCGCGAACGGCATAGGCGATATATCCTTTATCGGTCAGTTCACTTGCCGTTTCAAAAATTTTATCACTGGAACCGATGATGACGACAGTTGCTCCTGCTTCGCAAAGACCTTCCGCCATGCCTTTTCCCAGACCTCTGCCTCCTCCGGTAATAACGGCATTTTTCCCGTTTAAATTAAACATTTCTAAAATAGACATTGTAATCAATCCTTCTTTTGAATATATTGCGCCCCGCGCCGATTATTCTTGTCGGTACAATGGCTTAATAATGCTTCTGCCATTGATGGTGGAATGTACCTTCTTTGTCCGTGCGTTTATAAGTATGTGCTCCGAAATAATCTCTTTGAGCCTGTATGAGATTAGCACCGACAACCTCCGTACAGAGTCCATCGATGTATGCCATGGCATTGGAGAATGCCGGTACGGGCACGCCTGCACAAACAGCTTTGGCAATTATTTTTCTGAGACTCTGCTGATTTTCCTGAACTTTGCGGAAGAAGAAATCGTCTTCAATCAGATTTTCAAGGTCAGGGTTTTTCTGATAAGCCGCAGTAATGTTGTTTAGAAATTTTGCTTTTATAATACAGCCGGCACGGAATATGGATGCGACTTCGCCTAAATTCAGGTGCCAGTTGTGGATAGTTGAAGCACTTTTGTACAGTTCAAATCCCTGCGTATAAGCAGCTATTTTAGCCGTGTATAAAGAGCGGCGTACATCTTCCACAAAATTGCTGTCGATTTCAACAGACAAAGTCTGTTTCAGGCCGGTTTTGGCAAGCTTATGACGTTTTTCATGAAAAGAACTGATATTGCGTGCGTTGCAGGCGCTTGTCATGATAGAAGTGTTTACGCCCTGTTCAAGTGCAGCTATGCTTGTCCAGCGGCCGGTACCTTTCTGTCCAGCACTGTCGAGAATTTTATCAACAAGATAGCCGTCAGCCATATCGTCTGTTTCTTTTAGAATATCGGCTGTTATGCTGATTAAAAAACTGTTCAGTTCGCCTTGGTTCCAGTCGTTGAATACAGCAGAAATCTGTTCATTGGTAAGTCCGCCGATATTTTTGAGGAGAAGATACGCTTCGGCGATTAACTGCATATCAGCATATTCAATACCGTTATGCACCATTTTTACATAATGACCTGCACCGTCTTCACCGATATAGGTGCAGCACGGTTTACCGTCATCGGCTTTAGCAGAAATAGACTCCATGACAGACTGGATTTCTTTGTAGCTTTCCTTGTTACCGCCTGGCATCAAAGCCGGACCGTTTAATGCACCTTCTTCGCCGCCGGAAACGCCGACACCGAAATATTTGAAGCCTTTTTCCGTTACGTATTTATAGCGGCGCTGTGTATCCTTATAGAAGGAATTGCCTCCATCCATGATGATATCGTCTTTTTCAAGATATGGCAGCAGGCTGTCGATTACGGCATCAACAGCTTTGCCTGCCGTTACCATGATAAAGAATTTACGCGGGCGTGCAACGGATTGTACGAGTGATGATACATCATAATAAGCTGTAATATTTTTATGTGGATGATTTTTAATAAATTTATCGGTTAAATCGGGAGTGTAATTGTATACGGAAACTTTAAAATTATGGTTGGCCATATTAAGCGCAAGACAACTTCCCATAACTCCCATGCCGATAACGGCTATATTTGCATTCATTTTAGATACCTCCATTATTTAGAATAAAATTGTGTTGAGTATCATAACGCCGATTAGGCCGACAACTGCGATGATGGTTTCAAGAGCGCACCATGTACGCATTGTTCCTTTGACGGTGAGACCGAAGAATTCTTTAAAGAGCCAGAAGCCAGGGTCGCTAGGCGGACTTAAGATTACGCTGCCTGCACCGACTGCTAAAACCATGAGTTCAGGGCTTGCGCCGGTAATAGGGATGAGCGGGGCGATGATGCCGCCGGCTGTAAGAGCTGCAACCGTTGCAGAACCTACAGCGATACGGATAACAGCAGCGATGAGCCAGCCCATAAACAGCGGCGACAGTGCAGCATCCTGAATGAGTGTGCCGATATAAGAACCCAGACCGCTGTCGATTAAAATCTGTTTCAGTACGCCGCCGCCGGCAACGACGAGCAAAATCATGGCAATCGTTTTAACGGCGCTGTCAACACTTTCCATTACCTCTTTCATAGATTTACCACGATTTAAGCCGAATGTAAAGATAGCAATGATTACAGAAATAGTAAGAGCAATATCAGGATTACCCAAAAATACGAGAACATGATAGATTGTATAGCTGTCATCTAAAATCATTTTAACGATAGCAGAAGCTGCCATTAAGATGACAGGAACGAGTGCTGTGAATACGCTGATACCGAAAGACGGCATTTCACTGTCTTTGAAAATTTTCGGATTGTACAGACCTTTCGGGATTTCCGGGCGCAGGTCCTTAACAAAGTTAAAATATAAAGGACCGGCAATGATAACAGTAGGAACAGCGATTAAGAAGCCGTAAATAAGTGTTGTGCCCAAATCGGCATTGAAGATAACAGCAATAGCTGTAGGACCGGGATGCGGCGGCAGAAAGGCATGTGCTGAGGAAAGAGATGCTGCCATCGGAATGCCGACTTCCAGAAGATTTACCTTAGCTTCAGCAGCTATAGTGAATACGAGTGGAATTAACAGAACAAAACCGATTTCATAGAAAAGAGCGAGACCTACAACAAAACCGGTCAGGCATACTGCCCAGCGGACATTTTTTACACCGAAGGTATCAATAAGCGTAGTGGCAATGCGCTGTGCACCGCCGCTGTCAGCCATAAGTTTACCGAGCATAGCACCGAAACTTACGACAATGGCAAGACCTCCGAGTGTGCCTCCAAGACCTTTGGTGATGGAAGGAACGATATCATCAACAGAAAGACCGAGAGCAAAGCCCATAAATATAGCAACGAAAATCAGAGAGAGGAAACTGTTTAATTTACATTTAACAATCAAAATAAATAATATGACGATACCGACAGCTAATATGGCAAGTGGCATAGTGAAAACTTCCTTTCTGTTTAATTTATATTTCTGCTTTTATATAAAATCCGTGCATAAATTTATTATTTGTACATTTGATTTTGATAAGTAGTTATACGGGCGAATTCAGGCTGCAGTTTTTTGTACAGGACATTATAAATATCGAACAGTTCTTCGTATACAGCAAAATTTTCTTTTTGCGGATGATAGATTTTTTTCGGTTGAATTAAATTTGCCGTATCAGCGATACTGTTCATTTCACCGCTGGCAATAAATCCTAGTACAGCTGCACCGAAAGCGGCACCTTCGCTGTTTTGCGGCAGGGTGATGTCTTCTGCAAAAATATCAGACATGATTTGCAGCCATAAGGTAGATTTTGTGAAACTGCCGCTGACGCGGATATCTTCCACTTTGCCGAAATCTTTCAAGGCGGTCAGTACGCAGTTCAGGCTGAAGCATATACCTTCCATAGCAGCTCTAATCATATGTGAACGGCTGTGATTTAAAGAAAGGCCGAAGAACATGCCGCGAAGCTCGGAATTCCAGTATGGGGCACGTTCACCGGTGAAAAACGGCAGGAGAAGCAGCCCTTCCGCACCGGCAGGTATTTTGGAAGCTTTAAGTGTCATGAGGTCATACGGGTCAATTCCGATATCGTCGAGACGGCGACTGCTGTAGTGGCAGATTTGGTCACGCATCCAACGCATTATGATACCGCCGTTGTTGATGGCACCGCCTGCAACCCACATATCGTCAGTGAGGTTGTAGCACCATGTTCTGTTTTCACTGTCGACCTTCGGATTTTTTGTAAGCATGCGGATAGCACCGCTTGTACCGATTGTTGCGCTGAGTTGACCTGACTTTATTGCACCGATGCCGACGTTTACAAGTACACCGTCTGTTGCACCGATTACAACGGGCAGTCCTTCTGGCAGATTAAGTCTTTGAGCCGCATGGGCTGTGAGTTTATGTGCATAAGTGGTGGAAACGACAGGTGGAAGCTGTTCGCGTCTGATACCGGCAAATGATAAGATGTCGTCATCCCAGTCCATTTTGTGAGCGTTGTATAAACCGCTCGCCGAGGCGGAAGATTTATCGACTACCCACTGTCCGGTCATTTTTTCGAATACATAGTCCTTTAATGAATAGATATAGCGCATTTTAGCGAAAACATCAGGGAAGTTTTTTCGTACCCAGAGAATTTTCAGGAAAGGATAGCAAGAATGAGCTGGACAACAGGTTTTTTCGTAAAAGCTTTTTGTAAGTGCAGGGTCTTTTTTCAGTTCATTGACTATTTCCACGCTGCGGCTGTCCGCCCATGTTATCATATTGCTTAAGAGTTCGCGTTTTTCATTGGCCGGGGCAAAACTGTGCATTACGGTGCTGATTGCTATGCCGGAAACGGATTTGCCTTTGTATATCAAAGTATTTGCTGTATCGCGCACTACTTTTTCAATAGCTTTATAAATGATTTCTGGATTTTGTTCTGCCCAGTCAGGGTACGGTGTTTCTAGCGGATAAAATTCATCACTGCTGCAGAGGCTTATACCGTTTTTCTGGTATGCAATGGCTCTGACTCCTGTTGTGCCAATGTCTAACCCAATCCAGATGCTGTTGTCAATATTGTTAAAACTCAACATTCGTATCGCTCCTTAAATGATGTGGATGATTTTCATGAATTGATGGAAAACTTTTTTATTTATGTAAGTTGCAACTTCATTTTCTGATAAGAGTATATCAAATTTAAAATAATTTTGCAATAGTTTTTTCATTATAAAATTTAAAAATGATAAATTTTTATCATTTTAAATAAATTGGTATAAACAAGCACTATTTCTGTTAAAATATAGGCAAGGATTATGATAATGAATGAGGTATCAGTTATGGAAAAAAATATATCTATCATAACGCTGTTGCGCAGCAGTTATAACAATATGACAAAATCGGAAAAAAAAATCGCGGATTATATCTTAGCAAATGAAAAAAGCGTAATGAGCCAGACGATTTCCGATTTGGCAGTAAATGCAAAAAGCTCGGAAATCACTGTATCCCGTTTTTGTAAAAAACTCGGTTTTAACGGTTTACAGAGTTTTAAAATTGCGCTTGCCAGTGAAGTTTTTAGTAAAGATGAACTGTTGTCGCAGGAAATAAATCCGCATGATTCGTATAGAACGATAGCGGAAAAACTGTTTTCTTCAATAGCAGACGGGTTGCAGGACACGCTTAAACTGCTTGATTTTGAAGAAATACAAAAGGCGGTTGATTTAATAGCCGGTGCTAGACAGATTTGTGTTTATGGCTTCGGAAATTCGTATACTGTGTGTAAGGATATTGAAACGCGTTTTATGCGTTTTGGTATACCTGTAAAGGCTTATTGCGATTTGCATATGCAGCTGACAGCGTCATCTCTTTTGACACAGGGAGATTTGATAATTGCCGTATCACATACGGGGTCAAATATTGATTTATTGCAGTCGATAGAATTAGCGCATGATAATAAAATTCCGATTATTGCTATAACAAGTTACATGAACTCACCGCTGTGCAAACTGGCGGATGTTGTTTTGCATGGTATGGGAAGAGAAGTTGCTTATAAATCGGAAGCTGTGGCTTCGCGGTTAATTCATATGGCAATTGTGGATGTTTTGTATATGGGAATTTATCAGCATAATGTGGATAAAGGATTTGCCAATATCAAGAAAATGCGTGCTGCCATAGCAAAAAGACGGTTATAAAATAAAAAGGAACTGTTGCATATAATAAGAGCAACAGTTCCTTTTTATTTTGTCAACTTAAAGTATCGGTTTATATAATATTTTCTTTGCGTTTTTTAGAAAATCTTTTTTAAAATTCAATGCCTTTTTGTGCTTTTATGCCTTTTTTAAACGGATGTTTTATTTCCGTCATTTCCGTTACTAAATCAGCACAGTTGATTAATTCTTCTTTGGCGTTTCTTCCGGTCATTACAAGATGAAGATGAGCAGGTTTTTCACTGATTAAATCTAAAACGCTATTGAGCGGAATTAAATTAAAATCAACGGCATAATTGATTTCATCGAGAATAATCATATCCCATTTACCACTTAACATGGCTTCTTTAGCTTCATTTAAAGTATTTTGTGCTGCTTCTTTGTGTTTTTTCATATCAGTGTTGCCGCGGCGAGTAAATCCTTCGCCGCACTGTTTTACAGTTATTTCCGGTGAAAATTTGTCCAGAGCCTTTAATTCTCCGTATTTCCAGCCGCCTTTGATGAATTGCAGTATGAGAATTTTTAAGCCTTCGCCCCATGCGCGCAGGGCAAGTCCGAGCGCGGCAGTGGTTTTCCCTTTGCCGTTTCCAGTATGAATGATGACAAGGCCGTGAACATAGTCAGTGTTTTGATTTTGCATAGGAAAATCCTTTCTGAAATTAAAGATAGATTTCGATGTATTTGGTGATGATGATAGGAACAACCGAGCAGATAGTAACGAACAATACGGATACACCGTACATCAGTTTGATAGTCAGTATAATGTGAGCAGGTTTCAATTCATGCGTGTTATCGCCCATATAAGCGCGGAACGACTGCCTGCCGAAATAATAGTTGATGCCGCCGAGTCTGATACCGAGAGCTCCGGCAACGGTGGCTTCTGAATATCCGCCGTTGGGGCTTGGATGTTTTTTTGCATCACGTAGCATTATTTTCAGTGCATTTTTATAATCGAGATGATGAAAAAATGCAGTTATAATCAATAAAATTCCGGTGATACGAGCCGGAATGAAGTTTAAAACATCGTCTACGCGGGCGGCTGTTCTACCGAAATACAGATATTTGTCGTTTTTATAGCCTAGCATGGCATCCATAGTGTTGGCGGCACGGTACAGTACGGCAAGCGGCAGACCGCCGATAAAAAAGAAAAATAGCGGTGAAATTATGCCGTCAACCGTATTTTCTGCCACTGTCTCTACAGCAGCGCGGGTGATGTCGGTTTCGTTCATGCGATTTACGTCGCGGCTTACGATATAATTTACTTTGGTACGAGCAGCGGTTATATTATTTTGAACGAGCTCGTCATAAATTTCTCTGCCGGCTTTAGCAAGTGATTTCGGGGAAATCATGAAACTTAAAATAAGGGCCTGAATGAAAATGTTGAGCCAGACAGGAATATGAAACTGGTTCATGGCAATGATTAAATAATACGGCACAGCATAGCAGATACCAAGCATTACGGCAACGAGAATAAAACCGCAGACGAGTTTTGTCGGTTCGGAGCTGTCGTCTTTGCGTAGCAATTTATCCAGAAAATCAATTAATTTTCCCATTAAGGCAACAGGGTGATATTTTGTGTAGGGGTCGCCTATTATGCAATCAATAGTGAAGGCTAAAAGAGCGATAAAAGCAATTTCCATTATATTCAACTCACAGTTCAGATTTTTATCTTTAATTAATTATAGAAGTTGTACCGGTTAAAAGCAATAAATGCTATAAAAAAATAGATGTCTATGGTATGATAAAAATATAAATATTATTATTGAAGGTGAAATAATGAGCGTAGAATTATTACATTATACACGTGGAAAATATGTTGAAAATATTCACAGGGGCGATGCGGTGTGCGTTTCGGTAAATGGAGATATTACGGGATATGTAGGCAATGCACATTTACCGATGTTCTGGCGCAGTGCGGCTAAACCGTTCCAGTTATTACAATTTGTAAAAATGGGTGGTGTAGAAAAATATAATTTAACGCAGGCGGAACTGGCAATTCTGGCTTCGTCACACAGTGGGGAAAATATTCATGTGGAAACTGTTACTTCCATACTGCATAAATTGGGACTTGCGCCGGAAGTTTTAAACTGCGGTTCGGCTCGTCCAATGAGCGGTAAGGCTTTTAAGGAATTGGTAAAACAGAATTTAAAACCTTCGGCACTGCATAATCCGTGTTCTGGAAAACATTCGGGTATTATCGCACTTTGTCAGCTTTTGGATATTCCGATTGAAGATTATATTAAACCGGAGCATCCTGCACAGAAAATTATTCATAAAATAGTGGCAATGTCTGCCGGTATCAGTGAAGAGGAGCTGGATATCGGTATTGACGGTTGCGGTGTACCGGTGTTTTATCTGCCGCTTGATAAAATGGCGTATGCGTATGCTCGATTGATGAATGCGGAAGAAGGAAACTGGGGTGAGTATACTGAAGCTGCCATAAAGATTCGTGATGCGATGTGCGCTAATCCGCTGCTTGTTTCGGGAACGGGTCGAATAGATAAAACCGTAACGGAGCTTACGCAGGGCAGAGTATTGGCGAAAATCGGTGCAGATGCAGTGTATTGTCTTGCTTCGCGTGAAAAGAAAGCGGGTATTGCCTTTAAAATTGAGGACGGCAGTTATGCGGCAGTGACACCGGCTGTTATTGCCATGCTCAAACATTTTGATTTTATTACTGAAGCGGAACATGCTAAATTACTGGAATTATATCCGCCGGTACTAAAAAATCATCGCGGCGATATTATCGGTACGATTGAAGCCGTATTTTGAGATTAATTGAAAATAAGCTTCTGTTTCGTAAATATTATCTGCTGCGCATTTTCTAAGCGGTAAAATACTTTATATTTAATGATGTTAAATGACAATATCAAATGAATATAAGGTATTTTACTGCTGATATAGGCTATATGTCTTTATTTGTACAGCAGATAGATATTATGATTAATAAATTATAAGAGCGGCAGTTTATTTTTTATTGAATTTTAGTAGGACTGATAGTGTCGGTTTTTGCTCTGTTAGCACCAGTAAAGGGTGATTTTTTTATAAATATTATTGAATTTATAAAAAAGCTATATTATTATTAATATAATAATACCTATGAAAGGGGAGACTTCGGGATGGCAGGAAAGGTATTTACTGAAGAACAGAGAGAAATGCTGAGCAAAAATCCATATGTAGAATCGGTAGAACCTACAAGAATAATTTATACAGAAACATTTAAAATTTATTATGTAAAAAATTATTTGGAAGGGAAAAAACCGACGGAAATTTTTATTTCAGCAGGTTTTGACCCGGGCGTTTTAGGAAATAAACGCATAGAAAGAGCTTCTGCTAGATGGAGAAAATTGTATGCAGACGGTCAATTAAATATTAATGGTGAGGAGAAAAAGGAACAAACAGATATGGAAAATAAACCAGAAAAAAAACGCAGAGGTCGTCCTAGAAAAAATTCTGCAGTGATGGAAGAAAATAAAATAAAAGAAAATACGGTAGCAGAAGAAAAAGCTGAATATACGCCGAAAAAACGTCGCGGTCGTCCGCGTAAAAATCCGCCGGTTGAAACTGTGAAACAGGCAGAGGAAACAGTTGCAAAAAAACCGCGCAAACGCGTAAATAAAATTGCAGCTATGGCGCAAAGTATAAAAACGGCTGAACAGAAAGAGGCTGAAGTAGAAAATACGGAAAATAAACAGAAAGAAGAAGCAAAACCGGCAAAAAGAAGAGGACGCCCGCGTAAAAATCCGACAGAAACGCTGGT
>USIX01000048.1 GCA_900554895.1 uncultured Megamonas sp.
TACGGCCCTCTGCGGACTGGGACAAACCTCTCCGAATCCCGTTTTATCCACATTGTACCTTAAAATATTAATATCAATTAACTATATAAATTAATTGCAAATACTTGCTTTGTTCTTTATTATAGCAATAATATTTATTTTTGTATAGATTTTAAACTCCATTTAAGACTTTTACTTTATAATTGTTTATTAAAATATTAAAATAATAACTCAATCATTTGTTAACAAATTAAATAATTTATTCTTTATAAAATAGCCCTGATAAAATTAGCATCGTAAAAAAAGAGTATATAGTGTTCCATTTAATACGTCAATAATTCATTAAAAACTTTCAAAGCAAATCTGTCTGTCATGCCGGAGATATAGTCTAAAATACTTTGAATATATATCTTTTTCGTTTCCAATCTATTATATATCTTCGTATTTTCACAAGCAATCGCCAATTTTCTCAGTTCTCCTGCCGGAACAATCTCTGATACGCAGTATCTTGCCAGCCATTTTTCAAACGAAGCTGTCAGCACTGGATAAAACTGCCTTCTTTTTTGAAGTTCATTCCATGAATACTCCCATCTATACGTTTCTAAAAGAATATTAAATATTTCCGTTATTACCAGTTCCGTATATTTTTTGAACGTATCCAGCCGTTTATTATTATAAATATATTCGTAATTAAATTTTTTTATTTCGTTTAATTGTCGGGAAAATTTTTCACTCAGACAAATTCCTTTATCTGGAGAACTGTTTTTGCATACATCTATAATCAGATTGTGCATGATTACAGTTGTATTAATCGCATTTTGGTCGTTAATCTGCGCCATTTTTTCCAGTTCATTTTTCTGCACGTCATCCAAAAAACCAAGACAGACAGCATCTTCAATATCTCTGCCGATATAAGCTATTTTATCAGCCAGTTTTACAATACATCCTTCCCACGTTATCGGCTGAAACTGTCCGCTGTGGCTGAAAGTTTTCAAATCTATAAAATTACTTCTGGGTCTAAGCCCGTTTTCGTCAACCTCGCCGCAATGGGATATTATGCCGTCACGCACAGCATACGTCAAATCAAGATTTCTAAACTTCCTGTAGTTATCTTCCAATAATTCTATCCTGTCAACAAAATAAAGACCATTCTGCTCATGCCAGAAATCTTTATTTAAATACTTTTTACTCAATTTTTGTATAACACTTTCTCCCTGGTGGCCAAACGGCGCATGACCCAAATCGTGCCCCATAGCAATGGCTTTCGTCAGTTCCGCATTCAATCCTAAATATTGGGCAATCGTGCTGCTGACCGATTCAACATGAGCAACGTGTTCCATTCTGGTACAGATATGGTCATTATCAATATTAAAAAAAACCTGTGTTTTATGCTTCAGTCTTCTATACGCCATTGAATGCAATATTCTCGTATAATCCCGAGCAAACGGGCTTCTCACCTCATCATCACTCCCATAAAGCGTATTTTCCCGTGCAATTAATTCATACCAATCAGGATTGTCCTTCGTTGCCGCAACTTGCTTAAAATTATTTTCTTTCAACATGATTACCACCTCATTTGCAAAAATAATTTTAATTAAAATTTGTCAAAAAGACCTGTATATCTGCAATTTTTAATACTGAATTTACATAAATTTTTCATTTAAAATCATAATACTGCTATTAATGATATGGTATAATAATATAATCAATTACGCAAGAAACTTTGTATATTTGCACTATTATCATAGATAGAAAGAGGTTTTATATTTAATGAAAGCAGTATTTTTTGATGTTGACGGAACCTTGATTGAAGGTACTCATCCAGAGTATCGTTATATTCGCCCAAAAGTTGAAGAAGCCATCCATAAATTACAGGCACAGGGACATTATGTCTTTATCGCCAGCGGCCGTTCCTATGCTTTTCTTGATGAAAAAATCCGCAATTTCGGCTTTGACGGATACGTTCTTTTAAACGGAGCCGTTATTTACTTTCATGATAAAATAATCTACCGCGCCCCGCTTAATAAGGATTTTGTTCAAAAGCTCTGCTATAACTGTAATACTCACAATATGGAATACACTCTGCAAAGCGAAAAAGAAGCGTATGTAAATAAAAATTTTTCCTATTTAATGAGCCGTCTGGCTAAGTACGGTATTCACGAAGACCAATTA
The DNA here is from genome assembly GCA_900554895.1 of uncultured Megamonas sp. Lineage (GTDB taxonomy): Bacteria > Bacillota > Negativicutes > Selenomonadales > Selenomonadaceae > Megamonas > Megamonas gallistercoris. The sequence continues at coordinate 2,152 of USIX01000048.1, forward strand.
TGTCTAGATTTTGATTTTAATGATATAAATATCTACAAATTGGAAATAGACTCTCCGCATCATTCTGACAGAAAATACGTTATTGAGTCTTTACCCGAAGATATCAATTATGTTGAAGATATGAACCATAATTACTGTCATGTGGAAGTCTATGCCAAAGCCAATTCCAAAGCAACCGGTGCCTTAAAAGTTCTGGAACTTTTAAATATCGATATTAAAGATAGTTTTGCCTTCGGCGACGGTGATAATGATGTAGAAATCCTGTCTGAAATCGGTTTCGGCATGGCAATGGCAAACGGCAGCGTAAAAGCGCGCACTGCCGCTAAAGTAACTGTTCCGTCCGTCTTCGAGGACGGTGTTGCCTGCGGCATTGAAAAATATATACTGGATAAATAAAAATGTTTATCTTCCTATACTACAGGCTCTCCAAGAGAAATAATTAAATCCGCTTATAAATACTATGATTTTCTAGATGAAGATATTTAACTCAACATGCTAAAAGCACGCAATATGATAACTCACACCTACGACAGTAATATATTTTCTTCAAACTTATATACTTCATAAAAGCACCTATTTTCATATTACAAAACAGCCTATTTTTGTAATATCATTTTATACGCAAAAAAGCCAGCAGGTTCAATTCTGCTGGCTTAGTTTTTATATCATATTTATTTTGCCATTAACTGAGCAATCTGATTGGCAATTGCTGCAGGGTCATCCGGCATGATGCCTTCAATGAGAAGTGCCTGAGCGTATAACAGATTGCAGTAGTCTTTAAACTGTGCATCTTCTTTGCCTGCTTCATGGATTTTTTGCAGACGGGCGAATAAATCGTGTTTCGGATTGATTTCCAAAATACGTTTTGCTTTAAACATCGGATTATTCGTTTCCGCAAATACCTGTTCCATCGCAAAGCTCGGTCCCATTTCATCGGCAACAAGACATACTGCACTTGATTTTAAGCGACTGCTGATTTTTACGTCGGATACTTTATCGCCAAGTGTTTCTTTAATATCTTTAATTAAATCTTCATTTGTCTTAGCAATATTTTCCGTTTCCTTCTTAACTTCCTGCGATTCCACATCATCAAGACCTAAATCACCGCGGCTGATGGAATGGAACGGCTTGCCGTCATATTCACGCATAACTTCCACAGCAAATTCATCGATATTATCGAGGAAGAACAGTACTTCAATACCTTTATCGCGCAAAAGTTCCATCTGCGGTAGGCTTTCAATCGCACTGCGGTCTTTGCCTGTTGCATAATAGATTTTCTTCTGATTTTCCGGCATGCGTTCAACGTATTCTTTTAATGTAATAAGTTTATCTTCTTTAGAAGTTGTAAACAGCAGTAAATCTTTTAATTTGTCCACTGTATCCTGACCTGTATAGGCACTGCCGTAGATACCGATTTTCAGGGATTTACCGTACTGCGCCCAGAATTTTTCATATTTTTCACGGTCTTTTTTCAAAGTTGTATTGAGCTGGCGCAGAATGCTCTTTTCCAGATTTTTGCCGATTAATTTAAGTTCACGACTCTGCTGCAGCAGCTCACGGGAAATATTAAGCGAAAAATCAGGTGAATCTACAAGACCTTTGACAAAGCGCAGATATTCCGGCAGAAGGTCTTTGCATTTATCCATGATGAATACGTGGCGGGAATAAAGCTGCAAGCCCGGTTCATAATCGCTGTGATAGAGATTGTATGGCGCACTCTGCGGGAAGAATAAAAGTGAAGTATATTCTATCGTACCTTCAACTTTGTTGTGCATAACCTCCATCGGTTTTTCCCAGTCATGGAAAAGGTTCTGGTAAAATTCATCATATTCTTCCGGTTTAATATCGGATTTATTTTTTGCCCAGAGCGGCTGCATGGAATTTAATGTACGGATTTCATTGCGTTTGATCGTTCCTGCGCCTTCAATAGGTTTACCGTCAGCATCTTTCGGCTGTTCTTCCACTACGAAGTTCATTCTAATCGGATAACGTACATAATCGGAATATTTTTTTACAAGCGACTGCAATTTATAAGTATCAGTAAAGTTTTCTTCCGCTTTGTCACCGTAAAATTCCGGCAGCAGAGTAAGAGTAATGCTTGTGCCGCGTTTTTCCTTGTCGCATTCTTCAATAGTGTAGGAACCATCAGCCGTAGACTCCCATTTATAACCCTGTTTTTCGCCGGCTTTACGGGAAACTACTGTAATTTTTTCTGAAACCATAAATGCAGAATAGAAACCTACACCGAACTGACCTATTAAATCTTTACCGGTATCGCCGCCTTCTTTTGCTTCCTGCAATTTTTCCAGAAATGCTTTTGTACCGGACTGAGCAATAGTACCGAGATTATTCATTAAATCTTCTTTGTTCATGCCGAGCCCGTTATCGGAAATCGTCAGCGTATGTGTTTTTTCATCCGGAACGAGGAAAATTTCATACTGGTCATCACCTTCGAGCAAATCTCTGTTTGTAAGAGCTTCAAAATGAATTTTATCTATGGCATCGGATGCATTGGAAATCAATTCTCGCAGAAAGATTTCACGGTTTGTGTAAATCGAATGTATCATTAAATCGAGTAATTTTTTCGTTTCAGCCTGAAATTGATGTGTTTCTTTAGCCATTACTATACCCCTCTCAAAATTTTTGACAAAATAATTAGCACTCAAAATAAAAGAGTGCTAATTTCTACTTATTATTATATATTAATAGGTCAAAAAGTCAATAGAACGTAAAATAAAAACCGGATTAAATCCGGTTTTATCTTAATTTTCTCTGAACGACAAAAGACCGTATTGATATGCGTTGATATCATCCTGTGTTAAAGCTTTCTTGGATGTTAAAACGATACAATAGTTTGTTTTCTGGCCTTTAAGGTACGTTTCAATACTTTGCTGCGGCGCTTCGATAGTCTGGTCGATTTTGCCGTCTTTATCGCTGTCTATTTGAATGGTTTTAGCCGTAACGGCGTAAATAGCATTATGTCCGTTTACCGGTACAAGGCTTACTGTTTCATAATCACGTTCCACCATCAAATGAGCAAATAAATTTTTAGCGTCATCCTGGCTGATTTTATCGAGGTCAGGGAATGTATCATTAGCGAAAGCTTCCGGAGATACTACCCAATATTTAGTAAGATTGTATCCGTCATTTTCAAAGACAAGAATATCGCCTTTTTCCTGTGGAGAGAATATACTCAAGTCCATTACAGCAATCGGTTTCTGCGGACATTTTATCGTATAGCCGAACCGTTCACTCGTGTAAAAATATCCGTCAGCTGCAAATGCTGAATTCACGGAAAAAGCGAAAAACATAGTAAATACGCACATTAAGGACAATATCATTCTTTTCATCATAAACATGTCTCCTTAAACTCAGTGAATTTATTCTATTCACTTTTTTCTCCAATTATAACATAAGATAGAAGAAATTTCTTCTATCTTATGTTATTAATTTATTCACATTACATAAATTTATCTGGATTAGTTTTCGGTTTCTGTTTACTGCCTGTAATTAAAGAAGTTATCTTCATTACAACAAGATACATAACCGGAATTAAAAATACACCGATGACAGTAGCAACAAACATACCGCCAACAACGGCAATACCCATATTGTTACGGGCAGCTGCACCTGCACCAGTTGCAATGGCAAGCGGCAGACAGCCGATAATAAATGCAAGTGAAGTCATGATGATAGGACGCAGGCGCAATTTAGCAGCTTCCAAAGTTGCTTTAAGCGGAGGCATGCCTGTATCAACACGCATTTTGGCAAATTCAACAATCAATATTGCATTTTTAGCGGCAAGACCCATAACTACGATCATACCGATTTGCATGTAAATACTAATCTGCATATTGAGTATATAAGCCGAAGCAAGCGCACCGAAGATACCCGTAGGTACCGTCAGAATTACAGCATACGGTACACTCCAGCTTTCATACAGAGCAGCAAGACAGAGAAATACGAATACGAAGGAAAGAAGCATAACCTGCCCCGTAGAGCTTGTTGCCGCTTTTTCCTCACGGCTCTGACCGGACCAGTCGATATTAAATCCTGTCGGAGCAGTTTCTCTTGCAATCTGTTCAATAGCATCCATAGCCTGACCGGAGCTGTATCCTGCGCCCGGGCTGCCTTGGATTGTTATACTTCTGCTGGCATTGAAACGAGATATAATCGCTGGGCCTGAGTCTAATTTCGGCTTAATCAAAGTATTAAGCGGAACCATCTGTCCGTCAGAACCTCTTATATAAATAAAGCGGGTAGTGGAGGCTTCATCACGGAAATTGCTTTCAGCCTGCATTACTACTTTATAGGAACGTCCAAACTGGTTGAAGTCATTGATTTCAAAGCCGCCGAAGTTTACCTGCATTGCTGTAAACACATCGGAAATATTAAGACCTAAGTTCTTAACTTTTTCACGGTCTACTTCAAATTCATAAATAGGTGAACCTACACTGTAAGTCGTATATACGCCCTGCAGTGCCGGATTTTGGTTGGCTTTAGCTACGATGCTTTTGGCAATCGTATCAAGTTCTTCGTTCGTATGACCGCTCATATCCTGAAGCTGCATGTTAAAACCGCTTGTCGCACCGAGACCCGGTAAAGACGGCGGGTTCATAGCGATAATTGAAGCCTGCGGATAATTAGCTGCTTCTTTAAATACGCTGGCAATTTCCGCATTAATACTCAAATCGTCGGTTGTACGCTGGCTCCACGGGTCAAGTCCTACGAAGAATGTAGCAGCACTTGATTTAGCACCGCTTGACAAGATATCGTAACCTGAAATACCCATAACCTGAGATACACCCGGTATCTGCTGCAGCTTATCGGATAAATCATGCATCAAATCATTTGTACGGTTCAAGGAAGTACCTTCAGGAAGCGTTACAGAGCCGATGTAAAAGCCCTGGTCTTCTTCCGGAATAAATGTTGTCGGCAATACCTTAAATAACACACCCATTAAAGCTACAATAACAACCAGTGCAACTACGCACAGTTTGGCTTTGCCGATGAGTTTTGCCACGCATTTTACATAGCCGCGTGTCATCCAGTTCATAAATTCATTAAAACGGATGAATAATGCACCGAGCTTACTATGCGTATTTTCCGTTGCCGTATGCGGTTTTAAAAGTGTAGCGCAAAGTGCCGGAGTAAGCGTAAGTGCTACGAAAGCGGAAAGACCCATGGAAATGGCGATTGTCAAGGCGAACTGACGATACAAAACGCCTGTCATACCGCCAAGGCCCGCTACCGGAATAAATACGGAAGCAAGTACGAGCGCGATTGCAACAACAGGACCTTGTACTTCGTCCATAGCACGTCCTGTAGCTTCTTTTGGATTGAGTCCGTCTTCCGCCATATGACGTTCAACGTTTTCGATAACTACGATAGCATCGTCTACTACAAGCCCGATGGCAAGTACCATACCGAAAAGCGTCAATGTATTGATAGAGAAGTCAAGTACCACGAATGCGGCAAATGTACCGATAAGTGATACCGGAACGGCAAGCATAGGAATGAGTGTTGCTCGCCAGCTCTGCAAAAAGATATAAACGATAAGCATAACGAGAAGCAATGCTTCTACGAATGTATGCACAACTTCGTTGATGGATTCACTGATGTAATCCGTATTATCTACAACTGTTTCATATTCCAAATCAGGCGGGAAATCAGCTTTTGCTTCTTCCAGTACCTGTTTTACGCCTGCAACAGTTTCCATGGCATTAGCATCATTTGTAAGCTGTACACCGAAACCAACGGAGTTTCTGTTGTTATGTGCAGCTATAATGCTGTTGGTACGGGCACCTGTTTCAATTCGTGCCACATCTTTTAAACGGACAAACGAACCGGCATTATTATCGGAACGGATAATGATATTACCGAATTCTTCCGGCGTAACGAGACGACCCTGAATTTTACCCGTATACTGGAATTCCTGGTCAGCCGGAGCCGGCATCTGACCGATTGTACCGGCCGGAGCCTGAACGTTCTGTTCTTGCACAGCAGAGATAACATCCGCTACCGTCAAACCGAGTTCAGCCAGTTTATCCGGATTAATCCAAAGACGCATTGCATAGTCGGCACCGAATACGTTAAGGTCACCGACACCCGGAACACGTTTCATCTTATCTACAAGATAAATATCGGCATAATTTTTAAGAAATACATCATCATACGTACCGTTCGGAGATGTAATGGATACTACCATCGCCATATCCGTTGACGCCTTACGAGTCGTCAGCCCGTAGGATTGTACTTCCGACGGGAGGCTAGGTTCGGCAGTGGAGGCGTAGTTTTGAACTTTTACCGAGTCCATATCGCCGTCAGTACCGAGTTTAAATACTACCGACAGGCTGTAACGGCCGTCATTTGAAGAAGTGGAACTCATATAGTCCATGCCTTCAACACCGTTTACCTGCTGTTCGATTACCTGCGCCACCGTTTCATTAACAGTATCGGCATTGGCACCGGTATAAGTCGTACCTACACGGATTGTCGGCGGTGAAATCTGCGGATATTGTGCTATCGGCAGGTTAAATGCTGATATTGTACCTAAAATTACAATGATAAGCGATACTACGATAGCAAATATCGGACGATTTATAAAAAATCTTGACAATTACAGCACCTCCTGATTAAAAAGTCAAACCCAAGTCTTCAGGAGTTACCATTGTTACATTAAGCGGAACGCCTTCTTGAAGTTTTGTGAGACCTTCCACGATAACAGTATCATTTGCAGTGAGTCCGTCTGTTACAATCCAGAAGCTGCCGACCTTATCGCCTACAGTAATTGCTTTAGTAACAGATTTACCGTCTTCACCTACTACCATTACGAATGTTTTTTCCAATATCTGCTGTACGGCACGCTGCGGAATTAAAATTGCATTCGGAACAACCTGTCCTTCAACTTTTACACGTGCGAACATTCCCGGCAGTAAAAGTCCGTCCGGATTATCAAACAGCGCATTGATAGCAAGTGTACCCGTATTCGTCGTCAACGAACGGTCCACCTGAACAAGTCTGCCTGTAATCGGATATTCCGTACCGTCACTCAGGGTAATGCTTACATTACCGACATCGCTGTTAAAAAATGAAGATAATTTCAGATATTCCTCTTCACTGACGTTGAACTGAGCATATACCTGGTCAACAGAACCCATAGTCACAAGTACAGTGCTTCCCGCCTGAGCATATGTTCCGACATCGACATCATTGATATCAAGCTTGCCGGAGGTCGGCGCATAAACAACTGTATCATCCAAATCTTCCTGCGCTTTTTTTACAAGTGCCGCATTGGAATCAACTATTGCCTGCTGTGCATTAAGTGATGCAGTAAGAGCTTCTACCTGAGACTGCTGCGTTGTCGCCTGCTGTTCGGAAATAGCGTTTTGCGCAAGCAATGTCTGATAACGGCTGTTATCCGTCTGTGCATTTTGAAGCGTAGCCAAAGCATTCTGATAACTTGCCTGAGCCTGAGCAAGATTTGCCTGTGCGGATAAAAGTGCACTTTCATATTGTTTGCTGTCAACCTTATAAAGCGGCTGACCCGCCTGCACAAACTGACCACCTGTAATATATTTTTCCACAATAGTTCCGGAAACACGTGAAGTTATTCTCACTTCGTTTGTGCTTTTGATATCACCTGCATACTCATAGTTTAGCGGTGTATCTTTCTGAATTACTTGCATTGCTTTTACAGCAGTCGCTCCGCCAGCCTGCTGATTGCCAGTACCGGCTGTCATCTTAGAATAAACTACATAGCCTATGATAGCGACTACCACTACAGCCACAATAGCAAGAACCACATTTTTTCTGTTTTGCGGTGTTGCCAAAATTCTATACCTCCTTTGATAAATTCCAAAAGCTGTGCTAAATTATGGTAGCACAGCTTTTTAATCAGCCAGTATTTTTTATTATAGCTGATAGTTCACAACTATTTACTATTATCGTGTTCTATAGTATAGTATATTTATTGAAAAGTCAAGATTTTTAACTGCTTCTAAGAATTTTTTAATCTTGTTTTAATGTTTATTATTCACGATAATTTCTATTAATAATTCTATAAAAAATACCGGGAGTGATTAAATGACAAATAACACGCAGAAAATATCAAATATATACTTTGAACTGTTCGATTTATTGATGACTTACAATCACAAAATATGGAAATCAACTTCCAGCCCTTTACCTGTAAATGACTGTATCGTCCTGCATTTTTTACAAAACAACGGCGCCACCACCATTACAAAAACAGCTCAGTACCTTTCCATATCCAAGCAGCAGATGAGCCTCATTATTGACAGACTTGCAAAAAAAGAACTCGTAATGAAGCAGAATTTATCAAAAGACCGTCGGTACGTGCAATTATCCCTGAGCCCTAAAGGAGAAAAAATCTTAAAAGAGATGCGGGAACAAACCAAAAATAAATTTATGGAACGAATTACCGACTTGTCCAATGAAGACACCATTATCTTTGACAACAGCGTAAAAGTAATAGAAAAAATGCTTGCCAAAATGTTTAGAAGTGATACATAAATCATGTCTGCAAAAGACTATTTACCACCGCAGTGTAAATAGTCTTTTTTTCATTATAAAGAAACAGACAAGTATTGCCATATATGATAAAATAACATAGTATGTCAAATTAATATTTCTTTTTCTCATTCTTTTTAGCAAAAAGAATGAGATATTATTTTAGCATATTATTTAAGGGGATTTTTATGAATAAAGAAAAACTCGTCATCTGCGATTTGGACGGAACACTATTTGACACTCGCCGGGTAAATTATCATGCCTACCGCGAAGCACTAATGTTTGCCGGTCTACCTGTAACTTTCGATTACGATTTTTACATCAACCGCTGCTGGGGTCCTACTTATCGCGAATTTTTACCGCTCATGGGCGTACCTGCCGAACGATTTGAGGAAGTTCACGACTTAAAAAAAACGCTTTACGAAAAAAATCTGCATTATGCACAGGAAAATACGCATCTTTTCAACATTATCAATGCACTGCGTCCTACTTATCACACCTGTGTCGTAACAAGCGGTTCGCACAATTCAAAGGATATACTGAAATACTTCAGCCGCTACGATTTATTTGAAGCTATTTTCACCATTGATGATGTAAAATGCGGCAAACCTGATCCGGAGGGCTTTTTCAAGGCGATGGATTATTTTAAGATAAAACCGGAAAATACGCTTATTTTTGAGGACTCTACCGTCGGCATTAAAGCAGCCCGCTGCACTGGAGCTTCTCTCTGTATTGTTGATGATTTCAATAAAAAAGATTAAAATGAACTATTGTACCTTTATTGACAGCCAACCGGCATAATAAGTGAAACGAGGATAAAATTATGTTTAAACTAATCACCATTTCACCGGAGCAAACACGTGCGCTCGGTGAAAAAACAGCTCAGCTGATAAAAGACAATCTCATAATCTGCCTGGAAGGTGATTTGGGAGCAGGCAAAACACTGTTTTCGCAGGGATTTTGCAGTGCTTTACATGTAAAAGAGCCCGTTACCAGCCCTACTTTTAATTTAATGAATGTATACGAAGGGGATAGACGCATCTATCATTTTGACCTGTACCGCCTGGAAAATGAGGACGATTTATATGAAATCGGCTTTTATGAATACACTGACGTTGAAAATGAAGCCGTGCTCATTGAATGGCCGGACAGATTTTCAAACTGCATGCCAGAAGATTACATTCACTTGAAGATAGAACGCACCGCCACAGACAGCCAGCGTGAAATCACCGTTACCCTGCACGGTATAAAATATCATAATTTATACGAGGAGTTGAAACAATCATGCCAATCTTAGCTATAGATACTTCTACTATGGTATCAGGTGCAGCCATCGCTACGAAAGACAGACTGATTGCCGAAGTCTTAATGCAGCTTAAACTGCCGCAATCACAGGTTCTGCTGAACCATATAAAAGAAGTGCTAAAAATAGCCCATATGGATAAAAAAGACCTGGACGGTATCGCCGTAAGTATCGGGCCCGGTTCATTTACGGGACTGCGCATCGGTCTTGCCAGCGCCAAAATGCTGTCTTATGCGCTTAATATTCCCGTTATTGCTGTATCTTCACTTGAAGCAATGGCTTATCACTATCCCGTGCCGGAAATTTATATTGCCAGCACGCTCGATGCTCAGAAGGGCAACGCCTACTTTGCTTTGTATGAATATACCGGCACCGGTTTTAATGAGAAAAAATCCGTCTGTGTCATGAATTTCACCGAAGCGGTAGAATTCTGCTCCCGACTTGATAAACCGGTCGTATTCGTCGGCGATATCGCACAAAAAAAAGTTGATGTCATCGCTGCCTATGAAAACGTATCACTCGGTATGCCTCATTTATGTATGCCGCGTGCCGCCAATACAGCTATGGCGGCTATACCGAAATTAGAACGCGGTGAGTTTGCCAATATCATGAATTTGGAACCGGTCTATATCCGCCGCTCCGAAGCGGAAGTTCTCTGGGAAAAACGTCATCTGGAAAGCAAATCGGAGGAAAACGCATGAATTTAAATTTTCGCAAAATGCTACCGGAAGATGCCGCTGCTGTGGAAATCGTAGAAAAATCCTGCTTTGCCGTGCCGTGGTCACGCCAGGCTTTCTGGGAAGAAGCCTCCAATGACAAAACGTATTACCTACTTGCACTTGATGATACGAAAGTTATCGGCTATGCAGGCGCATGGATTTTACTCGGTGAAGCGCAGATTACAAATGTCGCTGTACTGCCTGAGTATCGCAACTGCGGCGTAGGCCGCCGCATGATGCTGAAAATAATGCAGATTGCTCTACAAAAAGAAGCCAGTGCCATGACCTTGGAAGTTCGCCCCAGCAATTTAAGTGCTCTTCATCTTTATAAATCTCTCGGTTTTAAATCAGCCGGCAGAAGACGCGGTTATTATGAAGACGGCGAAGATGCAGAAATCATGTGGATTACGGATTTAGCAAAATGTGTAAATACCGAGGTGGTCTAAATGCACCAATATTTATTTTTTATCGGCGATTTTCCCATTCGTTCCTACGGTCTCGTTTTGTCTTTGAGTATCATACTGGCAACAGGCGTTGCCTATTTTCTGGCAAAACAGGACGGCAGATGGCACGAGCATATCGTTAACCTTGGCATCTGCTGCGGCATTTCCGGTATAATCGGGGCCAGATTATGGGATGTATTTTTCTTTGACTTTGCCTATTACGGCAACCATTTAAATGAAATATTCTATGTATGGCAGGGCGGCATGGCAATACAGGGCGGCATCGTTTTCGGTGTCATTGCCGGTATAATTTATGCCCGCCGCCATAAAATCGATGTTTTAGCCATGGCGGATATCGTCGCTCCCGCCATTATTCTCGGTCAGGCAATCGGCCGCTGTGCCAATCTTTTAAACGGTGATGCTTTCGGGGCACCGACAGGCTCTGATTTCGGTATTATTTATCCCGTTACGACGCTTGCCTACCGTACTTACGGCGACCAGCCGCTCTGGCCGGCTGAAATCTGGGAAGGGCAGCTTGATTTTGTCATCTTTGCCCTGCTGCTCATTTTTCGCGCTTTTCCTCATGCTAAAGGACAGGCATTCTCTTTATATATCATGCTATACAGTGCCGTCCGTTTCGGACTGGAGTTTCTGCGAGGCGATTATGCTCAGCCCGTATTTTTAACATTTACTTCTGCTCAAACAACCAGTATAATTGCTTTTATATCGGCACTTTGTCTGTTTTTCTACTGTGGAAGTAAATTCAGCGCCCCAAAAACGGTTCTGCCGGTCAAATCCAAACGTCGTCGAGGAAAATAATCATGATTAAACTACTGAAAATTATCTGCATAAATATTTTCTGCTGTTTTCTAATCGTAAACAGCACCTCAGCAGCTTCGCAAAAACAGGAATATATCCGTGTGGGACTGCTCCAGGGACAGGAAACGGTAACAATATCCGCTGAAAATGATTTTGTCATAAAAGATATCGACAACAAAAAAAACTATAAATACGATAAATCAAAAAACGTCATAGTACGTCAAAGTGAACGCAAAATCTACATTGACAAAAAAGGCAAAGAAACGACAACTTTAATCGTAGCCGTAAAAAATAATGCGCCTGTCATCGTCAATAATCAGCATTACCGCGGCACACTTATCATTCAGCCGCATAAAGCAGGCCTTACCGTCATTAACAGACTGCTACTGGAAGATTATCTGCGCGGCGTGGTAGCCAAGGAAATGCCCTACAACTGGTCAAAAGAAGCTCTAAAAGCACAAGCTGTGGCAGCGCGCACTTTTGCCCTGTATGATAAAACGGATAAAAAACATGCCCGAGAAGGCTTTGACGTCTGTGCTACGACCGACTGCCAGACGTACGGCGGCATCGCTTCAGAAACGTCTGCTACCGATAATGCCATCAAAGCGACTAGCGGACAAATCATCACTTATGCCAATGAACCCATCTGTGCAGTATTTCATGCCGCCTCTGGCGGTTTTACCGAAAACAGCGAAGATGTCTGGAAAGTTACCGTTCCGTATCTTCGGAGCGTCGACGACAGTACGGAACAGTCACCGTACACCAGCTGGTCCACACAGATAACGATAGATGACCTTAGTAAAACGCTTGCGCGGCAATATACCAATATCGGTACGATTAAAGAAATCGATACGACCAATTTCCCGCAGAATATCAAAAAAAATTCCAAAGCTAAAGTCATAAAATTCACCGGTTCCAATAAAAAAACGCTGGAACTTACCGGAGCACAGCTGCGCAGTCTGCTCGGACTAAAAAGCAATAATTTCACACTGTCGCTCATTCAGGATAAAAAACAGCTTAAAGACAGTAAAAAATTAAAAATAACCAAGCCGGATAAAACCGTACTGCAAATTAACGGCAAAGGTCTCGGTCACCGTCTCGGCATGTCCCAGTGGGGTGCCAAATCACTTGCCGAGGACGGCAAAAATTACAAACAAATCTTACAGCACTATTACAGTGATGTATCCATAAAATCCATTTACTAAGGAGATACTCTAAGTAACTAATTATATAGATAAAAGTGTGTATTAGTGATATA
>USIX01000049.1 GCA_900554895.1 uncultured Megamonas sp.
TGATAATCGTTCTTTTCTACAAAAATGTCAATATCATTATGGGCTCTTGACTGATATCCAAGAAGAGCATCTACACCCCAGCCACCATCAAGAAAGACTTTAATCTCCGCATCTATTGCAAATTGAAGAATCTGTTTTACATCTGTTATATTGACCATCTTATCATCTCCACAATTTCTAATATACTTTAATCTCCGCATCTATTGCAAATTGAAGAATCTGTTTTACATCTGTTATATTGACCATCTTATCATCTCCACAATTTCTAATATTATACGCTATTTCTCGTCAAAAATCAACCATTTGTTGTGACAGAGCCAAATAAAAAAAGAGTGCCGTATGTTTATCATACACACGGCACTCTTTTTATTTATGCCTTATATTTATTAATCTGTTCGTTCAGAAGTTCAACATCATCAAAATAATTTATCTTCATTGCATCTTTTACTTCATGCAAAGTTTGTGCTGCTGTTTCTCTTGCCTTTTCACAGCCTTCTTTAAGCATCTGGTATACGGATGCAATATCTTTCTGATACTCTTTGCGACGGTTTCTGATTGGTTCCAGCTCTGCCTGCAGTACGGAATTTAGGAATTTTTTTACTTTTACGTCGCCAAGTCCGCCACGCTGATAATGTGCTTTCAATTCATCAAGATTTGCATAATCTGGCAGATATTTTGCAAAATCTTCGTCTTTACAGAAAGCATCCAGATACGTAAATACCGTATTTCCTTCAATGCGTCCCGGGTCAGATACTTTTATATGATTAGGGTCGGTATACATATTCATTACTTTCTGCTTAATAACATCAGCCTCATCAGACAGATAAATGCAGTTGCCAATGGATTTGCTCATCTTGGCTTTGCCGTCTGTACCCGGCAGACGCAGACATGCTTTATTTTTCGGCAGCAAAATTTCCGGTTCAACAAGTGTTTCCGTATTGTAAGTCATATTGAAACGGCGTACGATTTCACGTGTCTGTTCAAGCATAGGCTCCTGGTCTTCTCCAACCGGAACAGTAGTCGCTTTAAATGCCGTAATATCCGAAGCCTGACTTATCGGATAAGCAAAAAAGCCCACCGGAATACTTGCTTCAAAATTGCGCTGCTGAATTTCCGCTTTTACAGTAGGATTGCGTTGCAGACGCGATACGGTAACAAGGTTCATATAATAACAGGTAAGTTCGCAAAGCTGCGGTATCTGCGACTGTACAAATATTGTTGACTTAGCAGGGTCAAGGCCGCAAGCCAAATAATCAAGCGCCACTTCCAATACATTCTGACGTACTTTTTCCGGATTATCCGCATTATCCGTAAGTGCCTGCGCATCGGCAATCATTATAAAAATTTTTTCAAATTCACCAGAATTTTGCAGCTCCACACGTCCTTTTAAAGAACCAACATAATGACCGATATGTAAACGACCTGTCGGTCTGTCTCCCGTTAAAATAATTTTACCCATAAAAATATTACCTCCAGATTTATACTTCTTTATATTATAACAGATTATACTTCATTTTTGTGAAATCGCTAAACCAGCTATAGCCAAAATCATACCGATTGTTTTCATCCATGTAATCGGTTCACCTAAAATAAAATACGCCGTAATTACGGTAATTACAGGAATTGCGTAAATATACGCTGTAGCTTTTACGATACCTAAAAATTTTGTTGAAAAATTCCATGTCAAAAAGCAAAGAGCCGACGCGCCTATGCCTAGATACAGCATATTTGCCAAATTCACAGGTTCCATTAAATAAATCAAATCGATATTAAAACCCATGAAAATTATCGGCGGTATCATTAAAATTATACCGTATAAAAAAATTTCCCTCGTAACAACGATTAAGTCATAGCCGAATGTGCAGATTTTTTTCAAAACTACAATATATACAGCCGAAAGCACCGCTGCCCCCAGTGCCAGAATATCGCCTTTAGGATTAAAATTAAGACCTTCACTTTCTATACTTATCAGAATTACACCAACCATTGAAACTACAAAACCGATAAAAAACGGTCCTGATAAATGACTGTTCTTCAATGTAAATCGTGCCAGTATTGCAGCAAAAAACGGTGCAGTCGCCGTTATGATGCCTACGTTGGAAGCCGACGTATACGTAAGTGCGATATTTTCCATCAGATAATACAGCGTAATCCCCGAAAGTGCCGCTATTACCAGATATAGCCTGTGTTCCTCGTGTCTCAGTTTAAGCACGTGCGGACGTATCATATACAATACGGTAAGTCCTATAACAAATCTCGTTATTAAAATTTCCAATGGAGAAAAATCCACTAATAATATTTTGGTGGAAATAAACGTTGTTCCCCAGCATATAACAGTAAATATTGCTAATAAATGTCCTTTTACTGCTTCATTCACATCATCAACATCCCTTCTATTTCAAATTCTGCTCTAAATAAGTTAAGCAATATTTATGTTTTTTTGCAATTTTGTAGATAGTGCTGTCGTATAATATGCGAGCTGTTTCTTTATGATAAAAAGCTTTGCCAGTCGCCGTATCTTTAATCAACCAGCCATTTTTTCTCATAAAATCATAAAATACTTGTTTTGTTTCTATTTTTTCTGCACTATCTATGATTTTAAATAAATTCTCTATTAATTTATAAAACCCTTGTTTTTTCTGTGATAAAATTTGCATAGGCTCTACTTTATATGTTGGAATTGAACCAACTGTCTTCTCTATATTACTCCGCAGAAAATAATTCTGCGAAGGAAACGTCCTTTCCAGCGTTATATCACTTATGCTGTGTCCGTTAATTTCGTCCTTGAAAATTATATCATCATTAATTCGTTTATATTCTACCTTAATTTGTCTTTCCGCCAGATACCGGCAGAAAAATGTAAATCCTTTGCCCTGGGATATTTCAATTGCCTCTTTTATCGTATCATAAAAATTTTTCTGCCAACTGATATTTTTGAATTGTTCCCGCTCTATGCTGTATTTTTTCTTCGTACTGTAAATATTTTGTATATTATTTGCCGTATAGTAGTTTCTGTCAATAACGGATAAACCGTATTCACGGCATAAATCATCCGAACTTTTTTTTAGCTGTTCCAGTGTTTTATTTGCATTTATGGCAATGGTTTTTCCTGTAAGTGCATTAACTGAATTGATAATAAAATGATTATGTACATGTTCTTTATCAATATGTGTACAGATACATACTTCAAAACCTTGTTTGCCAAAATTTATTTCTGCCCATTTTATGCCGATTTGGTGTGCTGTATGCGGCATTACTTCGTTAGGCTTGAATGATTGTTGAAAATGTTTGTACATTTCGCTGTGTTTGTTATCGGTGGCTTTTCTGTACATTTCTTTTGTGGCTATCATTGTTTCGTAGATATTTTTTATATTTCCCCAGCAATTTAAACTTGATAGTAATTTTTTATTTTCATTTAAAGTTATTTTCTGCGGGTCACTGATATAATTCAATACTGTTCTCAGACTTGCTTTGGTTTTTCCTGCTTTAGTAATTTTAATAATCGCCATAGTTCGTTACAACCTTCTTGCAGTTCTTTTATAAGTTTTTCGTTTTTAGTATTTGATTGGTTTATTTGTTGTGATAATTCGTTTGTTTTATTGCCTAGATATTTTATTTGGGATATGGTCTGTTCCATGTGCGGTAGGATATAAATTGGATTTTCTTTTATACAGTCTAGTACAAATTGTGTTTTTGTTTTTTTTGTTTGCTGGAGGCGTTTGTTTATGTAGTCGTTTTGTTCGGGTGTTAGTCTTATATTTAGTTGGAGGCGGGGTTTTTTTTGTTGCTGTTTTTTTGTGCTCATTTTTTTCCTTCTTTCTTTTTTACTAGACATTAGCTAAGCTTGCTTTCTTTTTTCTTTTCTGTGACTTACTTTTATGATACTGGATTATTGGTTTTTGTTCAATGGTTTTTTGCTGTGATGTTTTATTTTTACGTGTCGGTTTGTGATTAGGTTACTGACTTTTTTGGTTTTATTGTTTATACTGTAATTATTAAATAACGATTAATTTATACTCTTTTTGATTTTGAGGTGATTTTATGTTGGATACAGTTATTATCGGCAGTGGTCCTGCCGGACTGGGTGCTGCAATTTATGCGTCGCGCGCAGCTCTTGATTATGTTGTTCTGGAAAAAGCGGGGTATAGCGGCGGCCAGATTGTTACAACGAACGATTTGGATAATTATCCCGGTATGCCGAATATTGACGGTGCGTCTTTTTCAATGGCATTACAGGAACATGCGGAAAAACTTGGTGCTGTAATAAAAGAAGCGACTGTAACGGATATTGAAAAAAATGACGATAAATCTTTCACGTTAAAACTTGACGGTCAGGACGATATTGTAACTAAAACGGTTATTCTGGCAACAGGTGCCAATCCCCGCACATTAAATATTCCGGGCGAAACTCGGTTTTTAAGCCGTGGTGTTTATTACTGTGCCACCTGTGACGGTATGTTCTTCCGCGATAAAGTAACGGCTGTAATCGGCGGCGGCAACACGGCACTTGAGGATGTATTATTTTTGGCGAAAATTTGCAAAAAAGTTTATCTAATTCATCGCCGTGATGAACTTCGCGGTGATAAGCATTCACAGGAAAAAATCTTTGCTCTGCCTAATGTAGAATTTATACCGTCAGCTGTTCCTAAATCAATTAAAGGCGATAAAAAAGTAACAGCTTTGGAAATTGAACTGAAAAAATCCGGAGAAGTTAAAGATATTGCCGTTGACGGAATTTTTGTAGCCGTGGGCATGATACCGAACAATAAATTAGTACCGGATTTCGTGGCAATGAATGAAACAGGTTACGTTATTGCTGATGAAACAGGAATTACCAATACTGAAGGATTTTTCGTAGCCGGAGATTTACGCACGAAAAGCCTGCGTCAGGTTATAACGGCTGCTTCCGACGGAGCAAATGCAATAAAATCCGTTACGGATTATTTGAATAGATAAAACATATTAATAGTACACGGGATTTGCGTCAAAGTGAAAATTCCGGTGGACTACGAACTAAAAAGTTTTAAGATAGCTCTTGGTGTTTCAGCACTCAGAGCTATTTTATGTCGTAAGATAAATTTTAAATACTTCTTTTTTGTTCAATAAAGAAAAACTACCCGGTACAATTACATTGCACCAAACTCACAATATAGAAATTTATTTTTATCAGCACAATAGATATGATATAATATAATTTCATTTAATATAAATTTCATGTGTGAAGGAGAGAGCTTTTTGATAAAGGTTAAACTTATGAAATATACCGAGCAGCCGGAAAAAACGGTAGCTATGGCAGCCCGTCTTTGTTATTCGCCTTGCGGAGCAGAGGAGCTGGCAGAAAAAATGTCGGACGAACAGGTGGAAAAACTTGTACAGAAAATAGTCAGCATGGGGCACGCCTCTACAATGGAACATGTTACTTTCACTTTTGCCATAGAAGGTATTTCGCGCGTACTTACACATCAGCTTGTACGCCATCGTATTGCTTCCTATTCGCAGCAGTCCCAGCGTTATGTCAGCGAACATGATTTTGAATACGTACTGCCTCCGTCCATTGCCAAAAATCCTCAGGCTAAGGAAAAATTCACCAACCTGATGAATACAATCCGCCAAACTTACGATGAACTGACAGCTATGAATGTCCCAAAAGAAGATGCTCGTTATGTGCTTGCCAATGCAACGGAAACAAAAATTCTGGCAACATTCAACGCCCGCTCGCTTCTGCATTTCTTCTCGTTGCGCTGCTGCAACCGTGCTCAGTGGGAAATCCGTCAAATGGCTTATTTAATGCTGGCGGAAGTAAAAAAAGTCGCTCCTTTACTGTTTAAAAATGCCGGTGCAACGTGTGTCCGTACCGGTCAGTGCCCTGAAGGCGCTATGACTTGCGGCAAATTGCAGGAAATGCTCAAACTGCGCGAAAAATAATTTATAAAAAATCCTCTGGCAAGCTTTTATTGCTTTGTTATATAATAAATGTATAATACTGTGCAAGGAGAAATAGTCTATGTTCAAATTAAAAGCCGTATTGGCTGTATTCGTTCTGCTGGGATTTTTCGGTTTTTACATCAATCATGCAGCAAATGCTGAAAGCGTTTCAAAAAACTCCGTAAACAGCAGTGCCTACACAAAGATTTCGCCGCAGCAGGCAAAGTTCATTATGGACAATGATGCTTATGACTGCATTATCATTGATGTACGTTCCCTTGAAGAATATACCAGCGGCCATATACAAAATGCCGTATCTTTGCCGAATGAATTAATCCAGGCCGAAAGCCCGCAGATAAATGCGGTTTTGCCGGATAAAGAGCAAGCTGTTCTCGTTTACTGCCGCAGCGGCAAACGCAGCAAACAGGCCTCCGATAAACTGGTAGCACTCGGTTATACTCATATTTATGATATCGGCGGTATTATTGACTGGCCTTATGAAGTCGTTAAATAAATAAAAAACTACATTGCATGAAACCCGATTTATGTAATGTAGTTTTCTTTTGTCAATATAAAAACAAAAAGGAGTAAATTATGCGCCCAACAAAAAATAAACCTAAAAATAAAATTTCCGTAAAAACACGTTCTACACGAAAAACTGCCGTTAATAAACCGGCAAGACCGAAAAAAGCTGAATTAAACGAAGATATTCTACTTGGCAGAAATGCTGTGCGTGAAGCTATAAAAAGCGGTCGTTCCATTAACCGCATTTTAATAGCTGAAGGCTCTCACGGCGGTTCCATCTCGGAGATTATCAATCTTGCCAAAGAACGCCATCTTGTTCTGCAAAGCATTTCCACCGACAAGCTTGATATGCTCTGCGGCGGTCAGCGTCATCAGGGTGTTGCTGCCTATGCTGCACCGGTTGATTATGTGGAGCTTGACGATATTTTAAATCTGGCAAAAGACCGTGGCGAAGATCCGTTCCTCATTCTGCTTGATGAATTGGAAGACCCGCATAATCTCGGAGCCATTCTGCGTACTGCCGACGCTGTGGGAGCTCACGGTATTCTAATCCCGAAACACCGCAGCTGTCCACTTTCCTCTGTCGTTGCCAAGACTTCCGCCGGTGCTGTGGAATATGTGCCGGTCGCTCGTATCGGCAATGTATCTCAAACATTGGAAAATCTGAAAAAACAGGGCCTTTGGGTAGCCGGTGCCGATATGGACGGAACAGAAAACTATTATGAAGCTAATTTAACCGGTCCGATTGTACTTGTAATAGGAAGCGAAGGTCACGGCGTCAGCCGTCTTACAAAAGAAGCCTGTGACTTCATTGTAAAAATTCCGATGCGCGGCAAGGTGAATTCGCTCAATGCCTCCAATGCAGCCGCTATTTTAGCTTATGAAATATTAAAACAGCGTACACTGCAGAAATAATCAGGAGAAATCATCATGCTTTATAATGAACGGGCAGAAATCATACTGCAGCAAGTTCAATTACAGGCTATCGTAAAAATCAACGATTTAAAAGATTTGCTCCAAGTATCCGTTGATACTGTACGCCGCGATTTAAAAACAATGGAGCAGAGCGGTCTCATCAAATGTATTCGCGGCGGAGCATGCCTGCCGGACTCACTTGCATCTTTATCCGGGTTCAACGGCAGGCAGGTAATCAACATCGAATTGAAACGCGAAGCCGCCCGCAAGGCGATTGCCCGCATAAAACCCGGTTCTGTTATCGCTTTGAATTCCGGTACAACAAATACTATTTTAGCTCAAGAACTTGTATTTAAAAATGACAATATCACTGTTGTAACAAACAATCTCGCCGCCATAAATATTCTCATGCAGAATTCCGCCATAAAATTAATCTCTATCGGCGGAGAAATAAATAACATGGAAAAATCAACCTACGGCAGTGTCTGCGAACATGAATTCGGCAAATACTATCCCGATATTGCATTTCTTTCCATTAATGCCATCAATTACAAAGATGGCTTCACTGACTTTCGCATGTCGGAAATCAGTATCATTCAGCTTCTGGCAGAACGGGCCAAAGAGGTCATTGCTGTAATGGACTCTACTAAAATCGGTAAACGTTCCAAGAAAAAAGTGCTGGAACTGAGTAATGTGGATTTACTTCTAACAGATAACAATATTTCTTCCAGCCTGAAAAAAATTTATCATACCAATGGGCTTATTATTGAATAAGACGTACTTGCAAAAAACTGCAATAAATTGAGTAAAACTCTTTTTATTGCAGTTTTTTTATATATTTTTTACTAAATCTTCACAAGAATTTTAAACTGAAATCCCAATTCAGCCCGTTTATGATATATTCTTTTCAATTTATAATTTATTTTAAAGAAAAACAGCATTTTAAAGCAAATATTGCAATTTTATGCTGTTTTTACTTGATGTTTGCAGTTGTTTTATTGTTTTTAACACAGTTAAGATTTAAAATTATTTTGTAAGCAAAAACAGCCATCAAGGAGGAAATATAATTGTATTACTATTATAATCCAGTACATACAATACAGGGAAATAATGCCATTTCCGAAATTCCAGCTTTAATAAAGCAAATTACAGCATCAAATGCACGAATTTTAATCTTGGCCTGGCATTCATCTGTATTTGAATTGGACAGCTTTAAAAATTTAATTAACAATACGGATTTCAATGTTCGTACACAGTGTTTTTCCGCTTCCAATCCCACCATTTATCAATTATTCAGGACTTATACCGAAACCCGTGAATTTTTGCCGGACGTTATAATAGCCATCGGCGGAGGCAGTGTTATGGATATCGGTAAATCTCTTTGCTGTCTTTACAACAAAGAAATAAAATCTGTTGATGATTTGCGCACGATAATAAATCAAAACGATTATGCCGTTTCATCTACAAAATGGATTGGTGTGCCTACTACGGCGGGAACAGGAAGTGAGGTAACATGCTGGGCAACAATCTGGGACCCGGAAAAAAATGCCAAAAAATCCGTAAAATGTTCTAACAATTATGCGTATGCAGCCATAGTCGACCCAGAATTAACCGCTGATATGCCCATTAAACTTGCTGTTTCCTCAGCTATGGATGCAGTGGCTCATGCCGTGGAAAGTTACTGGGCCAAATCTTCCAATATAACATCTAAATCTCTGGCATTGCAGGCAATCCGTTTAATAATGAATAATATTGACGGTTTGATTGAAGGTAATCCCGCTTCACATGAAGCAATATCACAGGGAAGCATGCTTGCAGGGCTTGCTTTCAGCAATACTAAAACTACAGCTTGCCATTCCATTTCCTATCCTCTGACCATGCACTACCATATACCGCACGGAACAGCTGTAAGTATGCTTCTGGCACCGATTTTAAAAATCAATGAACCTGAAATAGAAAATCTTCCGCTGTTATTGGAAACATTATCCGTAAAAAATGCCGATGAGCTGAAACAGCGCATACATTCGATATTAAGCCGCGCCGGCATTGCTTTTAAACTTAGACAGTGGAATGTAGACTTTAAGCAATTACCGGAGCTCGCCGCACAGGGTATTACTAAAGGAAGAGCGGACAACACTCCGATAAACCTCACGCCAAAAATGATTGAAAGTATATTGAAGGATATATATTAAAAGGAGAGAATTATTCATGAAAATTTTTAAAAAATCTTTTAAAACTGCAATGATATCATTAGCTTTAGGTGCGCTGATGATGACAACCGGCTGTGGCGGTTCCGATAATGCCGATACATCTTCAGCTGGCGGCGAAGACGGCGTATTCACTATTGCCTATGCTCCGAACGAATCCACCGACCAGAGTACGGATGCACGCAACGGTCTGGCTCAGGAACTCAGCAAAACTTTAGGCTGTGAAGTCAAGGAAATTCAGGCCAGCGACTATAATGCCATTATTGAAGCACTCCGTACAGGTAAAGCCGATATGGCCTATATGGGTCCTTTAGCCATTGCTCTAGGTGTGGAACGCGCTGAAATCACCCCGATTGTCATGAAAGCGGAAGACGGAGACTCTAATAAGGCAGTCTATCATTCCGTACTGATTACCAATGCCAAAAACACGGATATTAATTCCATTAAAGATATAAAAGGAAAAACAATGGCATTTGTAGACCCGGACTCCACTTCCGGCAACTTGGTTCCCAGTGCCGAAATCATCAAAGCTTTTCCGCAGGATAATCTGACTTCCGAAAAGCTGCACACGAATGATTCCTTTTTCCATGCAGTGAGCTTCTCCGGTTCGCATCAGGCGGGACTTCAGGCTGTAGCCAAAGGTGATGTAGACATAGCTCCCGTTTCCGACCAAATTCTTGCTTCGGAAATCAGCAAAGGCAATGTAAATAAAGACGACATCAAAATTATTCACAAATCGGCAGCTATTCCGGCGGAAGCTATGGTCGTCGCAAAATCAGTAGACGAAAAAACCCGCAATACCCTGACGGAATTTTTGACAACTTATGACAATGAAGCATATTTTACGGATGTCATCAAAAAAGCGGGCGCTCGTTTCATTAAATGCGATATAAGTGATTATCAGCCTATTATTGAATTGAATAATATCATTAATAATAAAGGATAATATGAGGAATTTATCATGGAAGCAATATTGAAATTTAATAATGTCGGTAAATGCTATGCTAACGGTGTTCATGCTCTGAAAAATGTATCTTTCAGCGTAAGCGAAGGTGAATTCATATCTGTTATCGGTCCTTCCGGTTCGGGTAAATCGACTTTGCTCCGTTCGATTAATAAACTAATTGATATCAGTGAAGGCAGTATTTATTTGGATAATGTTGACATTTCCGCACAAAAAGGAAAAAATCTGCGCAGTCTGCGCCGCAAAGTCGGCATGGTATTTCAAAATTACAATTTAGTATATACACTGTCCGTATTCCAAAACGTTCTGCACGGCTGTCTCGGTTCTATGAGTGGTCTGCGCGGTGTCTTCGGTATGTACAGTGAAACGGATAAAATACAGGCTTTGGAACTATTACAGGAATTAGGAATGGAACAATTCTGCTACAATAAAGCCGCAGATTTATCCGGCGGTCAGAAACAGCGTGTCGGCATAGCCCGTGCCATTATGCAGAAACCGAAACTGCTGCTGTGCGATGAACCGATTGCTTCGCTTGACCCTTCGAGTGCAAAAACGATTATGGATTTGTTGAAAAATATGACACATAAACGCCGCATTGCCTGCATCGTAAATCTTCATCAGCTTGATGTGGCAGTAAAATATTCCACACGCATAATCGGTCTGTCCAAAGGGGAAATTGTTTTCGACGGTACGCCAGAGCAGCTGACGAATGAAGTAATCGAACGTATATATAATACCTCCCGTGAAAACCTGATGATTGGAGGCAAGCAAGAAGATGATGCCGAACCAGACGAAAATACCGCTAATTGCGCGTAGACAGAAAAATATCTATACAGCGTTCTTTATTATAATTACCGTATTATTTATTCTGACTTCACTCTATACGAATTTTAATATATTCGTGCTGTTGAAAAACAGCGATGCCTTCTGGCATTTCATTTCCCGGGATTTCTTTCCGCCCGCTTTGCCGAAAACCAGTGCTGTCGGAGAAATTCTTTCCAATATATTAATAACGCTTGCACTGGCAATGTCTTCTACAACGATTGCAGCGATACTGGCTTTTTTTATGTCGCTGTTTGCAAGTGAAAAAATTTCTCCCCTGCCTCGTTTTGCCAAATATATCCGCGGCATTGCCACCTTTCTGCGCAATATTCCCGCACTCGTCTGGGCGTTCATTCTTTTTTCCTCATTGGGCATAGGCACGAGTGTCGGTTTCATCGCCCTGTGTATTACAAGTTTTGCCTTTATGGTGCGCGCCTTTACGGAAACGATTGAAGATGTTTCCTCTGATTGTGTGGAAAGTCTGCAATCTGTAGGCGCCGGTTTCTGGCAAAGAGTGTTTCAGGCTGTTTTGCCGACCTGCCTGAGCGGCTTTCTGTCGTGGTTTTTGTACTGCATTGAAGTCAATATCCGTGCTTCCACCATTGTCGGCATGGTAGGCGGAGGCGGTATCGGTCTTACGCTTTTCTCGTATATCAAGGGCTTTCAGTACGATGTCGCTTTCAGCATTATTCTGCTCATTGCCGTCATGGTAATCATCGTTGACCAGATAACAAATAAACTGCGAAGGGAAATTCTAAAATGATAGTACAAAATTCATCCGTCGATATGCAGAAACTGATTAGAAAAACCCGTTCCGGCAAAATATCGGTAAGCTGTAAATATAAAAATCCTTTTATCCCCAGATTTTTGTTCTGCACCGTTATTTTAAGCCTGTTAAGTCTGATTTATCTGGATATCGACTGGATTAAACTGATATCGCGTTTTCCTGATATCGGCGGCATATTCTGGGAACTGGCTCATTTTGATTTTAGTAACTTTGATTTGATTTTGCCGGCAATACTGGAAACAGTTTCTATTGCAGTTCTCTCTCTTCTGTACAGCCTGCTGCTCGGCATTTTTTTCGGAATGCTCGCCGCCAGAAACATTTTCCGCATAATCTGGCTGTCCGTTCTTACACAGGCTTTCTTCACCTTTCTGCGTGCCGTTCCCACACCGATATGGGTTCTGCTGATGCTCGTATGCCTCGGTATGGGTCCCGAAGCCGGGGTTGCCGGTCTGTGCGTTCATACTACGGCATTTTTCACCAAATCATTTGCTCAGACATTTGAAAGTATTTCCGATGAAACGCTTGAAGCTTTATCCGTAACAGGCACAAACCGATTAAGCATATTCACCAACGCCGTACTGCCTGCCGCCTTTTCGCAAATCGTAGCATGGACGGGTATGCGCCTTGAAGTCAATTTTTCCGAATGCGCCATCTTGGGTATGGTCGGTGCCGGCGGCGTAGGTTTCGTAATCTCGCGCAATATGCAAAACTATGAATACGGTACGGCAGGTCTTGCCATTTTCTTAGTATTTTTGATAGCCTACTCCATCGAACGATTATTCGTGTTTATTAAGCAAAAATCCGCTTAAAATAATTTAACTTACAATACAAAAACAGCCGTAAACTGAATTCACTCAGCTTACGGCTGTTTTTATTCATCTGATTTGGTAGTATTTCCCCGCATAGTGCGCTGCCATGAAATCGTACGATACATTTCGATTGCATTTTTAACCTGTTGCGGTTCCGTACCGTCAATCCTGCCCATGGCTGTCGGTGTCAGCCACACATTATCATTAAATCCTATATCCGCTTTGCGTGTCAGTGATTTTCCCAGACTGTAATATTCAAAACCCTTAGGAGCGATAAGTTCAAAAAGAGTTGCTCCCATATTGACATGACCGCCTGCCGTTTCATCCGACAAAATATCATTATTTACGCCGTCACCATAAATAATGAACGGCACCGTATACTGGTCAAACATACTCGGCTGTTTTTCAATATTCACCCTGTCTGCATGGTCGCCTGTTATAATAAATAAATTCTGTTTCGGATATTTTTCTTCTATACTATTTATAAATTCACCGAAAATTTTATCCGTATACCAATAATGCCCCAGCCGATTTAATAAATCCTCATCATTTTGCAGTTCGCCTGGCAGTTTGGCACGCAATTCTTCTTTGGGAAAATTTTCTTTTGCCAAATCCACGCTGTACGGCGCGTGATTGGAAACAGATAAAACCACATAAACGGTCGGCTCCTGATTGTCATTCACATTTTCCTGCAATTTTTCAAAGATGAACCTGTCATCACTTCCCCAGACATTGCCTGACGGATAACGGTAATCGGAAGCACAGTGAAACTCGTCAAAGCCCTGTGCCAGTGCAAAATCTTCAATACGCTCCCAGCCGCTAAAACCGCTGTACCAGAACTGCGTCCTATAACCGAGTTTTTTCAGCTGCGGCGCAATGGCTGTAGCATATACCTGCCGATATGATTCTAGCTGATGATTGGGATAGATATTCACATCCGACAGCCCGCATATCACTGCATTGACCGCCATCGGCGTAAAAGAAGCATTCGGCATGAAATTATGCGTATATGCAGCATTTTCTTTCTGCATAATGGCACGCATATTGCTGCCCAGCTCCAAATCAGCATATTTATCCAAAAGCGGCCACTGAGCAAAACTTTCACCGATTAAAATAAAAATATGCAGCTTCGGCGCAATGATATTTCCCTGCGCCTGATAAACAAGATTGGTGTCAATCTGCGATAGGTCTTTTTTCCCTAATTTAACCGCATCACTTTCATATGCCGCTTTTTCCACGTAAAATTCAATTTTATCCTTATTGACACCGTAAATAATACCGTTGTCTATACGTTTTTTTATAGAATAACCTCGATAAAGCGCCTGCATATTATCCAGTACCATTTCATTGAGAAAAGCGTCTTTCGTTTTGGCGCAGTTTTCCCAGTGAATTGATTTGGCATAACTGAAACTTGCACCGAAACGCGTAAACAGCGCAAATATCAGCGTGAATGCAATTATACCGACACGAAAATACCATCGGCCGCTGCACGGTAATGGTCTTTTCAGCCACGTTCTGTTTAAAAACTTTCGTAAAACATAGATTACAATAGCCGTTAAAATCGCTACGCCGACTGTTCCTTCGATTAAGTGATACTGCTGAATGAACGTGTAAAACAGAGCCGTCACATCGTCATTTAACGCATTGAACACCATTTCATTGAAGTTCGTATGAAATTCTCCGTAATAAAAAAATCCGGCAACGAACAGAAAATTCGTTATAAAAAAATATACGGCTGCTACGCAAAGTCGCAATTTATTATCCGTTCTGCCGCGAAAAAAATTCAGCATCGTTGCAAATACGAATGAAAACAGCATCAAAACGCCTGCCGTTTTCAGACTCATCCTCGCTCCGTAGCCGAGCGCCAGCATGATATCGCCCAATCCGATATCTCCGGCATACGATTTCATCCCTATGATAGAAATCATACGCAAAATATTTAAATAAATCCATGTAAAAACGATAATCTTGAAATCCTGTGCTAAATTATAACTGAAAACTCTCCAACTCAATAATATATTCTCCTCTTATTTTTCTTTTTATCATATCCGGCGTAACACAAAAATAAATTAAGAAATAATTTTTTATTA
>USIX01000050.1 GCA_900554895.1 uncultured Megamonas sp.
ATAATAATGTAGTAAATACGCTTCGTTTGTGGAATGCGGAAGTTCCGCAGGATTATGCATCCTTATCTGGAACGAGAGAGCAGCTGCAGGAAAGACTGCGTCAGTCTTATCGTATTCAGGCGATTACTTCCTGCCTGTATCCTGATGACAGCTCTTATGAAGGAAAACTGTTACGATTGACTCAGGAATACTTCTTCGTATCCGCTGGTGTTCAAAGTATTGTACGTCATTATAAACGTCGTAAAGGCGCACTCAGTGCATTGGCATCTCAGATTGCTATTCATATCAATGATACGCATCCGGCTATGGCTATTCCGGAACTTATGCGTGTTCTGGTCGACCTTGAAGGTATGGACTGGGATAAAGCATGGAATATCACAAAAAATACGATAGCGTATACAAATCATACGATTATGCCGGAAGCACTTGAAACATGGCCTATTGACATGTTCAAGAAATTATTGCCGCGTATTTATATGATTATTGAAGAAATCAATGCACGTTTCTTGGATAATATCAGAAAAATGTATCCTGGTGATGAAGAACGCATTCGCCGCGTATCCATTATTCAAGACGGCATGGTTCATATGGCTCGTCTTTCCGTAGTGGGCAGTCACAGTGTAAACGGCGTGGCAAAAATTCATACTGATATCTTAAAATCCTACAGTATGAGAGATTTCAATGAAATTTATCCGAAGAAATTCAATAACAAAACGAACGGTATTACGCATCGTCGCTGGCTCATCGCTGCAAATCCGGAACTTTCTGCCTTAATTGATGAGGCTATTTCAGACAAATGGCGTCAAAATCCGTCCCGTTTGCTTGATTTGCTTGATTTCAAAGATGACAAGGCATTCTTGGATAAATTGGATGAAGTTAAAAAAGGTCATAAACTTTATCTTGCTGGACATATTAAACGCCGTACCGGCATAGAAGTTGACCCGAATTCCGTATATGATATTCAGGTTAAACGTATTCATTCCTATAAACGTCAGATTATGAACATTTTGCATGTAATGTACGTTTATAACTGGATTAAACGCGATCCGTCCATTAAATCACAGATGCTGCCGCGTACATTTATGTTTGCCGGCAAAGCTGCACCGGGATAT
This sequence comes from uncultured Megamonas sp., assembly GCA_900554895.1. Lineage (GTDB taxonomy): Bacteria > Bacillota > Negativicutes > Selenomonadales > Selenomonadaceae > Megamonas > Megamonas gallistercoris. The sequence continues at coordinate 1,113 of USIX01000050.1, forward strand.
CATATTGCGAAGGAAACAATCCGTCTTATCAATACAGTGGCAAGTGTAGTCAATAATGATAAAGATGTAAATGACCATATTCGTGTAGTGTTCCTGCCGAACTACAGTGTAACTTTGGCTGAAAAATTATTCCCGGCTGCTGATGTAAGTGAACAGATTTCGCTTGCAGGTAAAGAAGCATCCGGTACTTCCAACATGAAATTCATGATGAACGGTGCAATTACGCTTGGTACTTTAGACGGTGCCAATGTGGAAATTTGTGATGCCGTAGGTGAAGATAACTGTGTTATTTTCGGTCTTAAAGCAGAAGAAGTTATGGAATACTATAGAAACGGTCTGTATTCTGCATGGACTGAATACAATGTAAATCCGAAAATTCATGATGTCGTAGACCAGCTTCTTACCGGTCCGTTTGTCGGCAACGGTGATTTCCATGATTTGCACAACTATCTGTTCAGCAGTAATGATGAGTACTTTGTATTTAAAGATTTCATGTCTTATTGTGCAGCTCATTCTAAACTCAAGGCAAAATATAACGACCATTACGGCTGGCTCAAATCCAGCCTTATCAATATAGCACATTCCGGTCAGTTCTCCAGCGACAGAACGATTGCCGAATATGCTAAAGATATTTGGAATGTACATCCGGTTAGTTTGATTAAAGAATAAGCAAGAGAAAATTTAGCTTTATAAAGTGGGCTTTTTTGCCGAAGGCGTATGCTGCGGCAAAAGCCCACTATAAAAATAAATGACTCCAAAGGAGAACTTATCATGAAAGTTTCAGCATTAAATGAATTTGATTTGTATTTGTATCATCAAGGTACAAATTTTTATACGTATCAGATGTTAGGAGCTCATTTTGTAAAAGAAAGCGGCGTTGATGGTGTACGTTTTGCTGTATGGGCACCGCATGCTAGAGCTATAAGTGTTGTCGGTGACTTTAACAAATGGGATGTTTCCGTAAATCCGATGCGACGTATATCAGACGGAGAAATCTGGTCGGTATTTATTCCAGGCCTTAAAGAAGGTGAAATTTATAAATATTCTATCGAACCTTCTTACGGCGGCGAACGCCTTTTAAAAGCCGACCCGTATGCCTTCTATGCGGAAAAGAAACCGAAAACGGCTTCCCGTATATATGACCTTTCCGGTTATGAATGGCATGACCAGAAATGGCAGGAAGAAAAAAGCCAGAAATCTTCTTACGATAATCCAATGCTTATTTATGAAGTTCATCTCGGCTCTTGGCGCCGCAATGCGGACGGTGAATATTTAACTTACAGAGAAGCGGCTGACCAGCTTATTAAATATGTGAAAGAAATGAATTATACGCATATTGAATTTATGCCGCTGTGCGAACATCCGTTTGACGGTTCCTGGGGTTATCAGGCGACGGGCTATTATGCAGTTACCAGCCGTTACGGTGAACCGAAGGACTTCATGTATTTAGTTGATTTGGCGCATCAGAACAATATAGCGATTATTATGGACTGGGTACCGGGTCATTTCTGCAATGATGCACACGGTCTGCGCCGTTTTGACGGTGAAACGCTGTATGAATCCGATAATGAAAAACGTCGTGAAAATTGGGACTGGGGTACTACCAATTTTGACTATGGACGCAGAGAAGTACATAGCTTCTTGATTTCTAACGCCCTGTTTTGGCTTTCCGAATTCCATATTGACGGACTGCGTGTTGATGCCGTAGCTAATATGCTTTATCTGAACTACGGACGCAAGGAAGGTCAATGGGAGCCGAATAAATACGGTGATACGGGCAACCTCGAAGCTATGGAGCTTATTAGAAACCTGAACGAAGCAATTTTTAAATATTATCCGAATGCTTTAATGATGGCGGAAGAATCCACTTCCTGGCCGATGATTTCCCGTCCTACCTATATGGGCGGCATGGGCTTTAATTATAAATGGAACATGGGCTGGATGAATGATATGCTCAAATACATGAGTCTTGACCCTATTTATCGCAAATGGAACCATGATAAAATTACATTCTCGCTGATGTATGCTTTTTCGGAAAATTTTGTGTTGCCATTATCGCATGATGAAGTGGTACACGGTAAATGTTCTTTAATTGAAAAGATGCCGGGCGATTACTGGCGTAAATTTGCTGGCCTTCGTGCATTTTTTGGTTATTGGATGACTCACCCGGGTAAAAAATTGCTGTTTATGGGAGGAGAATTCGGTCAGTTTATCGAATGGAAATACGATGACAGTCTGGACTGGCATTTACCGCAGCAGTATGAAATGCATACAAAAATGCTGGAATATTCGAAGGAACTCAATAAATTCTATTGTGACAACAAGGCTTTGTGGCAGGTTGATTTTGATTGGCGCGGTTTCCGCTGGATTGACTGCAATGATAATGAAAACAGTGTAATTTCGTTTATCCGCTATGCTGAAGATCAGGATGATTTTATTGTCGTAGTCTGCAACTTTACGCCAGAAGTACGCCATGGCTATCGTATTGGCGTACCTACTAAGGGTATTTATACGGAAGTATTCAATTCGGATGCAGAAAAATTCGGTGGTTCCAATGTATTGAATGAAGGCGAATTTAAAACGGAAGATGTATTCTGGCATAATTTAAATCAGTCCATTCAGATTACGTTGCCGCCGCTCGGTACGATTTTCTTCAAACTGAAAGATGACCCGGCAAAAGCTAAAAAGCAGAAAATCAAAGAAGTGAAACCGGTAAATCACAGTTATATTAATCGTGAACCTGAAAAAATCAGCGCATTAGGTTAAACCAGAAATAATAAAATAAAATCTCCAATTAATTTCGATTGAGGAAGGTGTTTGGCGTGTTAAAAGTTTTATACGTTGCTTCAGAAGCAGTGCCATTTGTAAAAACGGGAGGCTTGGCAGATGTTGCCGGTGCTTTGCCGAAGGAATTGAAAAAACAGGGCGTAGATGTACGCGTTGTGATACCGAAATACAGCGGAATTAAAGAAGAATACCGCAATGAAATGGAACATATCTATGATGGTACGATTAATGTCGCTTGGCGTCAGAAATACATCGGAGTGGACAGATACGATTATAAAAACGTTCCGTTCTATTTTGTAGATAATCAGGAATATTTTTATCGTGAAGGTTTTTACGGTTATCCTGACGATGTGGAAAGATTTACGTTTTTCTGCCGTGCCGTACTGGATATGCTTCCGAAAATCGATTTCTGGCCGGATATTATTCATATGAATGACTGGCAGACAGGTCTTATCAGTGTTTATCTGAAACTTGAACATAATGATGATGAACGCTATAACAAAATCAAAACTATCTATACAATTCATAACCTGAAATATCAGGGCCGTTTCTGGAAAGGTTATCTGCCAGATGTACTCGGTCTTGACTGGAAATATTTCAATAACGGCGACTTGGAATATTTTGACGATATCAACTTTATGAAAGGTGCAATCGTATATTCAGATAAAGTTACAACAGTAAGCCGTACTTACGCTAGAGAAATTCAGGACCCTTATTATGGTGAAGGTCTTGAAGGCATGCTTCAGAAACGCAATAAGGATTTGTCCGGTATAATCAATGGTCTTGATTATGAAGATTATGACCCGGAAACGGATAAATTCATTCCGTTTAAATACAATGTAACGAATGCTATTGCTCGTAAAGGCGATAATAAGATGGAATTGCAGAAAAAACTCGGTCTGCCTGTAAATCGTTCCATTCCTCTTATCGGTATGGTAACCCGTCTTGTTGAAGCTAAAGGCCTTGACCTTGTTACCCGTATTATGGATGAACTTTTGGAATACGAAAATGTTCAGTTTGTACTTTTGGGTACAGGTGACAGACAGTATGAAGACTGGTTCAAAGGTCTTGTATGGCGTTATCCGAAAAAAGTATCTGCCAATATATTCTTTAATAATGAATTGGCACATCAGATTTATGCCGCTTCGGATATGTTCCTGATGCCTTCGCAGTATGAACCGTGCGGTATCGGTCAGCTTATCGCGCTTCGTTACGGTTCCATTCCGATTGTTCGTGCTACGGGCGGTCTTAAGGATACGGTAGAAGCATTCAACAATTATACAAATATCGGTAACGGTTTCAGCTTTAACAACTATAATGCGCATGAATTGTTATTCTCTATAAAACGAGCTATTGACAGTATAAACGAACTGTCCAAACGTCAGCATATCATGGAAAATGCTATGACGGCTGATTACAGCTGGAATGAATCCGCTAAACAATATAAAGATTTATATAACAGCCTTACAAAACAATAATTCTTTTTAGTAAGGGTATATGGAATGCTGTATGGTATACATTGCCATACAGCATTTTTTTAATTAAAAAACGTATGGGGTCGATGATATATGTTATTGCATAATTCACAAAATCCGTATTACAGAAGTCCGAGAGGCGCAGTGCCGACAGACAGCACGGTGCGTCTGGCTCTTGATATTACGGACAAGAATTTGAAGGTAGAGTCGGTAAAAGTATATACATGGCAGGAAACACTCGGCGCGTCGTACAAGAAAATGGAACCGTCCGCTTGGGATGAAAACCATTATATTGTTGATTTGCAGATGCCGGAAGAGGGCTGCCTCGTCTGGTATTATTTCATCGTCCGGCTGGAAGACGAAAGTCTGCTGTATTACGGCAACAGTCAGGAACAGATGGGCGGCGAGGGCAAAGTGGAAAAGACTGTGCCGACGTCGTATCAGATAACTGTTTATAAAGCCGATGCCGTAACGCCGGACTGGTTCAAAAAAGCGGTGATGTATCAGATTTTTCCAGACAGATTTTATCGCAGCGGCAATGAAATTCCGCAAAAACCGTATGCCGTTTTTCATTGCGACTGGAACGACCCGCCGATGTATTATGTGGACCCGGATACGCGTCAAGTGATTGCGTATGATTTTTTCGGCGGCAATTTTAAGGGAATACAGGAAAAACTCGGCTATCTGCAAAATCTGGGGATATCGGTTATATATCTTAATCCGATATTTTTATCCCGTTCCAATCATCATTACGATACGGCCGATTATTTCCAGACGGACCCGATGCTCGGGACAAACGAGGATTTTGCCGAGCTTTGCCGAGCGGCAGAGGATATGGGCATAAGAATTATCTTGGACGGCGTGTTCAGCCACACGGGCAGCGACAGTATTTATTTCAACCGCTACGGAAATTATTCCGAAGTCGGCGCATATCAGTCCGAGAATTCGCCGTATTACGAGTGGTATGATTTCAAGGAATACCCGGATAAATACGACTGCTGGTGGGGCTTTGACAGCATGCCGAACGTCAAGGAAACAACACCGTCGTATATGGATTACATCATTAATAATGATGACAGCGTCATGAATTACTGGATGAAAAAAGGCATTAGCGGCTGGCGGCTGGATGTTATTGACGAATTGCCGCGTCAGTTCTCGCGTGCTTTTTACAAGAAGTTGAAAAGTATTGATAAGAATGCCGTATTAATCGGTGAAATCTGGGAAGATGCCTCCAATAAAGTTTCGTACAACGTGCCGCGTGAATATCTGTGCGGTTATGAGATAGACGGAGCAATGAATTATCCGCTGCGCAGTATAATGCTGGATTTCCTGCTGAACAGAGATACGGCGCAGACAACGCAGAAGCGCATCGCCAATCAGCATGAAAATTATCCGGCGCAAAATCTCTATGCCATGATGAATTTGCTGGGCAGCCATGATGTGGAACGTGTGCTGACGCTGCTTGGAGAAGCGCCGCCGATAGATAATGTGCCGACGACGGTGCAGGCTGATTTCCGGCTGGATGATACGCATCTGCGCCTTGCGATTGCCCGCCTGAAAATTGCCGTCTGCTGGCAGATGACGCTGCCGGGCGTGCCGTCGATTTATTACGGCGATGAAGTCGGTATGCAGGGTTACCGCGACCCGCACAACAGGGCTTCATATAATTGGGACAGCGGCGATTCCAACTTGCAGTATTATTTTGCCCGTCTGATTGCACTGCGCAATAAGAGAGAAGTATTGCAGACAGGCTGGTATATACCGGCATATGCTGACGAAGACGTGCTGGCGTATTTTCGGACGACAAAGCAGGGCAAGGACCGTTTCGGCAAAGAAATGGAAGCTGACTGCATACTCGTCGTATTGAACCGCAACAGCGTAAAATCGGCAACGATAACGATAGATACGCATGGTTTCTGTCAGAATAAGCTGCATGAAATAACGGGTATGTATCCAGATGTGGAAATAATGGATAATAAAGCGCAAATCAGAATTGAACCGCTTCGGGCGCTTATTTTTGAACAGGTGAAAGTGGTGCAGCCGTGTGAGCGACAGGCAGGAATTATTCTGCATCCGACAAGTCTGCCTTCACCGTACGGTATAGGTGATTTGGGTAAATCGGCATATGAATTTATAGACTGGCTTGCAGCTGCAGGTCAAACCGTTTGGCAGGTCTTGCCGCTTAATCCGGTCGGATACGGTGCTTCACCGTATCAGTCGCCGTCCTCGTTTGCCGGAAATATTATGCTTATATCACCGGATGAATTGGTAAGAATGGGTCTTTTGACGAAAGATGATATTGTGCTTGACTATGAAGCGGATGAAGACAGCGTAGATTTTGTTAAAGTGGAAGCTTACAAGAATAAAATTCTGTATAAGGCTTTTACTAATTTTGTGGCTGACGAGGACTATGGTATTTTCTGTGCTAAACAGGAAAGCTGGCTCGATGATTACGCATTGTTTGTTGCGCTTAAAAAACATTTTAAAGGTGCTATGTGGACGAAATGGGATGCGCCGATACGCCGCCGTCAGCCGCAGGCACTTCAGGCAAGCCGTATTGCTCTGGCACATGATATTGCTTATGTCAAATTTACGCAGTATCTGTTTTTCATGCAGTGGCAGAAACTGCACGAATATGCCAAGTCTAAAGGAATAAAGATAATCGGCGATGTGCCGATATTCCCGTCACATGACAGCGCGGATGTATGGACAAACCAGGATCAATTTAATTTAAATCCTGACGGGACGCTTAAGACAGCTGCCGGTGTACCGCCTGATTATTTCAGTGAAGACGGACAGCTCTGGGGCAATCCGCATTATCTGTGGAGAGTTATGGAACGTGACAGCTATGCGTGGTGGCGGAAACGTATTGCTACATTGCTGGAATTGGTGGATATTATCCGCATTGATCATTTCCGTGGCTTTGAAGCGTATTGGGAAGTGGCAGGCGATGCGAAAAATGCGCGCGTTGGCAGATGGGTGAAAGGTCCAGGTCGCGATTTATTCGATACAATTAAGAAATATCTGGGTAAGGTTCCGATTATAGCGGAAGATTTGGGTATAATTACACCGGAAGTGGAACGATTGAAAACAGATTGCGATTTTCCGGGTATGAAGGTGCTGCAATTTGAACTGTATCCGAATGCGCAGCGAGAAATGAATTTTATCTGTCCGCAAAATTCCGTAGTATATACAGGTACGCACGATAATAATACGACACTCGGTTGGTTGAAAAAAGATATTGCGCCGCAGGATAAAGCGGTTTTAGCGGATTTCTTTAATGTTTCAGTTGATGATGATGAAGCACTGCTTATAAAGATGATTGAACTGGCTTATTTCAGCCAGGCAAGACTTGCCGTACTGCCGATGCAGGATGTATTGGGATTAGATGATAAGGCACGTATGAATTTACCGGGAACAGTAGGTACGAATTGGGGCTGGAGAATGCGCCATGGTGCCATGACGGCGGAAAAAGCAGCATGGCTTAAATTATTGACGGAAAAATATCAAAGATAAATAAAAAATAACCTGGCTTTTATCAGTCAGGTTATTTTTGTCATTAGTATAAAAAGCTTATCATATTAAATTCAGCATGGTATAATATCTTAGTAATCACGTAAAAAAGACAGGTGAAAATTTTTATGAAAATAGAAAATAAAATACTTTTGGCTTTATCTTTCAGTGTAATATCGTTATGTACATATCAGGGACAGGCTTTTGCAGATGATACTGATGTGGAAATTCTGAATTTCGTGGAAGACCAGCGAAAAGAACAGCGACAGGCAGACAAAAATGTGGAAATTAATAAATTTAAAGAAGATTTGACTGCTGAATATGAGAGAGATGGCATCAAAATAACAGATCCGACTACAGCTCCGATTATATTTGAAGGCAATGACATCATGTATAATTCTGTTACTGGTGAAGTCTATGGTAAAGGTGATGTAAAAATTACGCAGAATTATTCACGTATAACAACAGATAATGCAGAAGGTAATTTAAATTCTGGAGATGTAGTTATTCCACAAAAATCACATATGCTTCAAGTGGAAAATCCATTGTTAGATATAAATAGTGAGAAAACAAAATATAATTATAATGAAAAAATAGGAGTGATGAATAAATTAAAAGGTCGTGTAGATAATAGGTATGTTTCAGGTGAACAAGTAGAATTTTATCCTGATTACTATATAATTTATAATGGTACAATGACACGTTGTCCGGCAAAAAAACCGGATTATTATTTAAGTGCCGATAAGATTGAGATTTATCCGGATGACCATATAGTAGCTTACAATGCAAAATTTTTTATAAAGGGACAGGTTATTTATCAGACAAAGGAATATACTACTAAAATTGGTGCTAATAGCGATGGTAAAAATAATTGGATACCATTTAGATTAAGAATGAATGACAGTGATGGATTGTCTATTCGATATAAATGGGATGTGGATTTAGCTGATAAAGTAACAGCATATGCTGATTTAAATTATACGACAAAACATGATATGCGCAACATTTATGGCGTAGGCTGGCATAATGCTGGTAGCAGTTTTAATATTGAAAGCGGTAAATATGAAGATGATGATGATATCTGGCTGGAAAAGGAAATTGCTTATATCTATAATTACGGACAGAGAATAGGCGACAGTCCGCTTCGTTTTAATTTCCGCAATGAATACGGTCTGTGGAAGGAATACGGCATTAAGAGCTGGCATCGTGAGCACGATTTACGATTGACGCACGACCCGATCAGATTTGATGATAAAGGTAAAATCAGACTGTTTCCGAGTATCGGTTACAAGCTTGTACATGAAGATTATGATGACTCTAATTATAACAGTTTGTATTATGATCTCACGCTGCTCAGTGAATTTAATGATGATTTAGTAGGTTACGTAGGTTACCATTATTCCCGCATAAGCCAGGAAAATACTCTGTTTGATTACGGTTTGAACGATTATTCCAAAAAACTGTCAGCCGGTTTGAGTTATACAATTGACGATAAAAACCGAATAGTAGTAGCGACAGGCTATGATGCTTCTGACGGTCTTAAAATGCGTGACCTGGATTATTACTGGTATCATGATTGGCACTGTGTACAGACCGAATTGAAATATGAACAGAAAGAGGATAAATGGAGTCTGCATTTTAGTTTCCTGAATTTCTAAAGACGGGGTGATTTGATGAAACCGGAACTGATTGATTTTGTCGACAAATTCAAGGGTAAACGTATTTTAATTATCGGTGATATGATTGCCGATGTGTATCTGCATGGTGATATTTCACGTATTTCACGTGAGGCACCGGTGCTTGTACTTATTGAAAAAGATGAAAAAACAGTACCGGGCGGGGCAGCCAATGTAGTAAATAATGTAGCAACGCTCGGGGGAAAAGCTTTTGCCGTAGGTATTTTAGGTAAAGACAGGGGTGCTTTGAATTTAAAACATAGTCTGGAAGAAAACGGCGTTGATACAGACGGCATGTTTTGCGATGAAATGCGTAAAACAATTACGAAAACACGTGTCATTGCAGGCGGCAGAGCGACGGTAAGTCAACAGGTAGTACGCATTGATAGAGAATGCAGTGCACCATTGTCGACTGTTTATGAAAAAGAGTTATTGAACTATATAAAAGATGTTATGCCGAAAATTCAAGGGGTAGTAATGAGTGATTACGGCAGCGGTACTATCACCCCTAAAATCAGAGACATGATTTTGCAAATGACAAAGGAATATAATATTCCGTCCATAATAGACTCTCGTTATGATATATTCAATTTTGTCGGAACGGATTATGTTAAACAAAATGATGCAGAACTTTCCCGTGCAGTAGGTATAAAAATTGACAGTGAAGAAAAACTATATGCGGCGGCGCATGATTTTTTGATTAAAATGCAGGCAAAGGGAATTTTAATCACGCGAGGAGAAAAAGGCATGACTCTGTTTGAAAAAAATGGAGATGTGCATAATATTCCAGTATCGGATAAGTCGGAGGTGTTTGATGTATCGGGTGCGGGGGATACGTGTGTGGCAGCATTCATTACAGCACTTGCGGCAGGAGCGCAGCCGGTACAGGCTGCGGAAATTTCCAATTTTGCTTCCGGTATTGCGGTGCGTAAAATGGGAACGGCTACTGTTTCGGATGAAGAATTGATACGTGTTTTGCAAAGATAGGACGGGGGATGAGCGTGCTTATTGATATAAATGATATTGAATTTTTTTGTGAAATACTGCGCCGGGCCGGCAAAAGTATTGCACTTACGAACGGGTCATTTGATTTAGTTCATTCCGGTCATGTTAATTATTTAAATGAAGCTAAAAAAATGGCTGACTGTCTGATTGTCGGCATAAATAGTGACGCTTCCGTAAAACAGTATAAATCAGATAAGCGACCGATAATTTCGGAAGGACAGAGAGCCATGCTCGTAGATAATCTGAAAGCCGTAGATTATGTTGTAATTTTTTCGGAGACGACGGCAGATAATCTGATTGAAAAAGTAAAGCCGGATTTTTACGTAAAGGGTGGCGATTATACGGAGGAAACACTGCCTGAAACGGAAACAGTGAAAAGATACGGCGGAAAAATTAAATTCATCAAGATGACGCAGGGGTGTTCTACGACAAATATTATAAATAAAATTTTGGATGTTTATGCTAAATAAACTTATTGAAAGTTTACAACTGTACAATGTGCTCCGGAAAAATTTTTAATTGCAAGTCTTGACAAATGAAATTTTAGTCGTTATAGTATTAGACAAAGACAAATGCAATGAACAGGAAAAGTACGTTTGGGGATTTTACAGAGAACTGCGGGTCGGTGCGACGCAGGATTGAAACAGACGGAAATACACCTGTGAGCAGCAGGCTGAATTTTGAAAGTAGGCCGTGCCGGTCGCCTCCGTTATCATGGGCTAGGGTATGATAGTACCCAAATAAAGTGGCTTGCTTACGGCAAGAAGGGTGGTACCACGGGTTATAACAGCTCGTCCCTATTTAGGGACGGGCTTTTTTGCATTTAAATTTAAATCTGTTTTAAACTGGGAGGAAAAATGATATGATTATTGTTATGAAACCGGAAGCTACAGTGAATGATTTGGAAGCTGTAAAAAATAAAATTAAAAATTCGGGACTGGATTATCATTTATCACAGGGTTCATCCCGAACAATAGTGGGTGTAATAGGAGATAAGAAAAAAATAGCAATGTTACAGATGAATTCTTTTTCCGGAGTGGAAAAAACCGTATCTATTACGGAAAAATACAAGCTTGTCAGCCGTGAATTTAAAAAAGAGGACAGCGTTGTTGATGTAAACGGTGTAAAAATCGGTGGCGGTCATTTTGCCGTAATGGCAGGTCCGTGCTCAGTAGAAAGCCGTGAGCAGCTTTTAGAAGCGGCATATGCTGTTAAGGAATGCGGAGCACAGTTTCTGCGCGGCGGTGCGTTTAAACCGCGTACTTCTCCGTACGATTTTCAGGGACTGGGCGTAGAAGGCTTGAAAATGATGCGTTCAGTTGCTGATGAGGTTGGTCTAAAAGTCGTAACGGAAATTGTTAATATCAACGACATTGATACAATTTGTCAATATGCTGATATGCTGCAAATCGGTGCACGCAATATGCAGAATTTCCAACTGCTCAAAGAAGTCGGTCTTATAAAAAAACCGGTGCTGTTGAAACGCGGTCTCAGTGCGACAATCAGTGAATGGCTCAATGCGGCTGAATATATTGCCAGCGGCGGTAATTACAATATCGTATTTTGTGAACGCGGTATCAGAACGTATGAGACATTTACACGCAATACGCTCGATTTAAGTGCGGTAGCGGCTGTAAAGGAATTGTCGCATCTGCCGATTATAGTAGACCCTAGCCACGGTACAGGCCGTTGGCAGATGGTTCAGCCGATGGCGCGTGCAGCGGTAGCAGCCGGTGCCGACGGACTTATGATTGAAGTACATCCGCATCCGGAAGTGGCACTTAGTGATGGCGACCAGTCCTTAAAACCGGCCAATTTCAGAGTCGTTATGGATGAAGTTAAACAGATTATGAAAATAATGGGGAAAACATTATGAGTAAATTGCATTTAGCCATTTTGGGCGTCGGTCTTATAGGCGGCGCCTTCGGTATGGCTTTAAAAGATAAAATGGGCGATGATATTTTCATTACCGGCAATACGAGAACACAAAAGTCAATAGATAATGCGGAAAAACTCGGTGCCATAGATAAAGGTTTTCTGGACCCTGTTGAATGTGTAAAAGATGCCGATGTTATTTATTTGAGTACCCCTGTATTGCAGATAGTACCGCTCGTGGAAAAAATTCTGCCGCATTTGAAACCGGGTGCAATACTGACAGATGCGGGCAGTACGAAATCATATATCGCCCGTAGAATAATGAATATGCTGCCGGAAAATATATACTATGTGGCAGGACATCCGATGACAGGCAGAGAAAAGAGCGGCGTTACGGCGGCACATAAGGATTTATTTAAAAATAAATGCTATGTAATCGTTAAAGATACGAAAGCACCACAGGAAGTTTTACAGAAAATAACGGAATTGATAAAACTCACAGAGGCGAATATAACGACGTTGACACTGGAGGAACATGACAGATGCGCTTCTATCATCAGCCATATACCGCATATCGCGGCGGCAGGGCTTGTCAATCTGCTTGACAAAAATCCGGATGATTTGCAGGCTTGCATAACACTTGCTGGCGGCGGTTTTAAGGATACGACGCGCATTGCCTCTTCCAATGCCGATATGTGGGCGGATGTCTGCATATCGAATGCCGAACCGATAATCGAACATCTGTCGCAGCTTCAGGCGATTTTCAGCAATATAATCACTGCCATTGCCAAAAAGGACAGACAGACCATTCACGATTATTTTGTCGAGTCGAAGACACGCCGCGATATGATTTTGGAAGAAACGAAGGATAAGTACGATTTGATTTAGGCAGGAAGTATGTATAATAAATATTATGTATTATTAGCTGTTTCATGTATATTATGGGGATTTCAGCCGGTTACTATAAAATTTGTTACGGCAGAAATGAATATATTAACTGCTATTCCGCTAAGATATTTATTTTTGTGTTTGACCGTATTTATTTTGATGAAAGTTACGGGTGAAAAAGATTTTCTGCCGCCGAAATCGTGCCTTCTGGGTTTGATGGCAATGGGCTTTTTCGGTGTAACCGTAAGTAATGGCGTACAATTTACGGGGCTTATGTATTCTTCTGTCGGCAATATGACGCTTATAAGCACGACGGCACCCGTTATAACGGCGGTATTGGCACGTATCGTGCTTAAAGAACGGTTGAATTTACTTCAGATTGGCGGTATTATTATTTCTTTCGGCGGAACACTGTATCTTTTAAGCGGCGGTACGATGGAAACATTTACTGACATGTCGTTTAATAAGGGCGATATATATTTTTTTATCGGTGAAGTTGCCTGGGTTATTTATATTTTAATCAGCATACCCGTGTTAAAAAAGATGTCAGTGCTTGCCGTTACGGCATGGTCGGGGGTGTTCGGTGCGGTATTTACTGCTGTGTATGCCGAATACAGTGTGGGTTTCAATATTGTAGCGTTATCGCCACTTGCTGCATGTGCATTTTTATATATGATTTGGGGCGGCGGTGTTGC
>USIX01000051.1 GCA_900554895.1 uncultured Megamonas sp.
CGGATTTCGATATAGTCAAAACCGTATTTTTCGCACATTTCAAGGTCAGCCAGCAGGGATTGTCCCTGGCATTTGAGTGCAGTTGCTTCATTAAATCCGATTTTCATAATAAAATACCTCTCTAAATATAATAAATTCATGCGAAACATAAAACATATCTTATTTATAATTGTATAATTTATTGTTTGAGTTTGTCTGGAAAAAATTGTTTTATTTTTATAGTTATTTATTATTAAAAGCTGATTTTACAACTCTTTTTTTATTTTTTACATATGAAACTGGAAAAAAATGCTTTTAGAAAAAAGAACAGACCATAATTGGCCTGTTCAGAAAATATGATTGTGGTTATTATAAATACTTATTGTGCTGGCACAATAAATTATAGATATCTGAAGTAAATATATACGCTGGAAATGATGATGGATAAAATCATCAGCGGGAAGGCTATTTTCATATAGCCGACGAAGGAAATTTTGTGTCCGTGTTGGCTTGCCATACCGGCTACAACGACATTGGCACTGGCACCGATTAAAGTACCGTTGCCGCCTAGACATGCGCCGAGTGACAGCGCCCACCAGAGCGGTTCGAGGTTGGTCATACCCATTGCGCCCATTTCTTTAATCATCGGAATTAGAGTGGCAACAAACGGAATATTGTCAACAAAAGCGGAAGCGATGGCACTGAGCCATAAAATGAGCATGGTCGTCATTGTTACGTCGCCTTCAGTGATGTTGATGGCTTCTGTCGCCATTGCTTTGATTACACCCGTTTCCATGAGACCGCCGACGAGAACGAACAGTCCAACAAAGAAGAAGATGGCAAGCCATTCGAGTCTGCTCAGGATTTTGGCAACGGCTTCTTCATGCGTACTGATGGAAATGAGCATGAGCAGTGAAGCTCCGCCCAGTGCTACGGAAGCGGATTCCAGATGAAGCTGCGAATGGAGCATGAATGTCAGAATGGTAAGAGCTAGGACGGTAAGACATTTTTTCAGAAGAACGGTATCGCGGAGTTCTTTTTTCTCGTCCATCTGCATTATTTTTGCCTGGAGCTCAGGTGTAGTATTCAGCTTTTTGCCGTAGATGGCAATTAAGATGGCCATTGTCACGAGGAAGATAACGATACATACGCCGGATAAATTCGTGATAAATGCCATGAAGTCAAGTTCGGGAACGGCACTGCCGATCATGATATTAGGCGGGTCGCCGATAAGCGTTGCTGTACCGCCGATATTTGATGAAAGTATCTGTGCCACTAAAAACGGCTGCACCGGTACTTTTAACTGCGAAGTTATGCTGAATGTTACAGGAACGGTCAGCAGGACAGTTGTCACATTGTCTAAAAATGCTGAACACACAGCTGTAAGTGCAGATAAGACGATTAGCAGCTTAACGGGATTTGCCTTGACTTTTTTGGCCGACCATACAGCAAGGTAATTGAAAAGTCCGGTTTCGCTTGTGATATTTACGATAATCATCATACCGGCAAGCAGACCGATTGTATTAAAGTCGATATGATGAATGGCCTGTTCCTGTGTTAAAATTCCCGCAAAAATCATGAGCATGGCACCGGTAAGGCCGACAACTGTACGTTGCACTTTTTCAGAGATAATAAGCATATATGCCACTACGAAAATGGCAATAGCTATGTAAGCCATTGTACCCAAAAAATCACATCTTTTCTTTATATTTTTGCATTAATTATATCATAATAAAAACATTTCTTAAAAGAAAAAGACTTTGCAGTTAATTAAAAACTGCAAAGTCTTTTATTTTTTCACATAGATTAATCCTGTTGTTTCAGTTCAATATATTTAATAATTAAATCAGCAGCTTCCTCTAAGGAAATTTTGCTGGTATTAATCATCAGGTCGTAGTTTTTCGGGTCTCCCCAGGTTTGTCCGGTGTAGTAAGAGTAATAGTTTTGACGGTTAGCGTCCTCTTTATCCAAATCTTTTAAAGTATGGCTGCCGTAATGGTCCTTAGCACGATTTAATCTGAACTCATCATCGGCATAGATAAAGAAGGAATAGCAGTTAGGAAAATCTTTCAGAATGTAATCGGCGCATCTGCCTAAGAATACGGCACTGCCTTTTTTGGCAACTTCCAAAATGATTTTTGCCTGTTCAATATACATTCTATTGAAATGAGGGATACGTTCAAAAGCGTAATCACCAATGCCGCTAGTAGAATTATCTGGATCTTTATAGGAATTCTTAATGATTTCATCTATAGGCATATCGGAGTAATCGTGCAATTTTTCTGCAGCCATTTCTACGATTTTACGGTCATAACGGCGTAGCCCCAGCTTTTTGGCAACTATAGAGGAAATTTCCCTGCCGCCGCTGCCGTATTGGCGGGTAATAGTGATAAGTGTATTGTCTTTCATGTTAACGCCTCCGAATTAAAGTTTGCCTTCAGCTTCACGTTTGATTAAATCACGCATAATCTGTGGATAAATTTTATCAAGTTTATACAGGAATAAAATAGTGAGAATAATTAACCATACAACGATAGGGCCAAACATATATAAGTTAACAATCATATCAATAGCACTCTGTGGCTGAACAGCTGAACCAGTAGTGGATGCTACATAACCAGAGTAGGAGAGAAGACCTGTTAAAACGGCACTCGTAATACCAGGACCTACTTTCGTACCAACAGAGCCAGCAGAGAAGATAAGGCCTTCCTGGCGAATATGGAATTTCCACTGACCGTATTCTACAACGTCGCCAAGGAAACCGAAGATAACGGAGTTAAGCGGAGCAAAACCGATACCACGAATAATGCAACTAGCCAATACCCAATAAAAATCAAGTGGATTTATCAGATAGATTAAATGACCAATGAGAGCCAGAGAAACACCAAGAATGGACATATTTCTTTTGCCGAATTTCTTAAGCAACATTGGGCTGAATAATACAGTAAAACCTATCATTGTTCCGGTTTCTACCAGATATAAAATACTGTAAAGAGAGTCATCGAAAAAGATATATTTGCAGAAATAAGGTAAAACAGTACCAGTTACAAAGAAAATAACGTTCTGCATCATCCAAATGGAAAGAGCTAACCAGAAATAGTAGTTAGCAAATAAACATTTGAGTTGGGTTTTAAGAGGAACTTTATTTTCTTCTTTATTTCTAGCTTCAATAACAACTGTTTCTTTACATTTGAAAAAGCATAAGAGTAATAATGCAAGAGCGAGAATTGCCCAAATAGACATAACTTCGACCCACGCCATTTGGTCGTCGCCAAAGATTTTGATTAATGGAAGCGTAACGGATACGGCTAAGATTTTACCAATTGGAGATAATGCCATTCTTGTAATACTGAGCATATCTCTTTCTTTGGATATACGAGTCATCATTGCCGATAAACTACCATAAGGCAAGTTCAATGCAGTATAAGTGAGCATGCAGAATTCGTATGTTAAAAATATGTATACATATTCCAACATATCATGTGTATTAGGTACAGTGTAAATTAAAACAATCGATAAAGCAAATGGAATACTTGCCCATAAAATCCATGGACGAGATTTACCCCATTTTGAATTGGTACGTTCTACAAGGATACCCATGATAACGTCAGCCACACCATCGAATATTCTTGAACCTAACATAATAATACCGATAATGGCAGGGTCTACACCGACATAGTCTGTATAGAACAGGGTAATAATACTCATTGCGCCCCAGACGATGTTTTGAGCAGTATCACCTAAACCGTAGGCTATACGAGTAAACCAGGAAAGTTTGCCAGAAGCATTTGCTTCAGATTGTGCATTAGGCATAAGGAAAACTCCTCTCTAAATATATAAATAAAAAATAATATATTAATAAAAATTATATTTAATCTCTCTAAAATTATAAAAATAAAATTCGATACTATAATAGATTTTGTTTTCTTTAATTTTTTTGTAAATTCATAATATCAGGAAACATATTAGTTGCCATTAAATAAGTTTGTCGAATAATATACGTTTTTTGCGCTTTGTACAGCTTTATATATGTCATCATACCAAGTGGCCGAAAGGGGTCTTCGGCTACTTGGCACAATATGTTGAGAGTTTAATAGAGGGAATTATAAACCGTAGCTGTCAGCAATTTCTTTGATTGTTACAGGACGGCCTTCGGCTACGGATTTTTTAGCAGCAAGACCGATTAAAACAGGTTGCAAGCCATCGTTAGCGTTAACGATTGTTTCAGTATCATTTTCAATTGCGTCTACGAAGGATTTAACTTCATTAGCATATGCCATCATATAGCGTTCAAGGAAGAAGAACATAGGTTTTTCAGCTGTAACGCCGTCTTTATTGCTGATTACAGCATTGGAGTCGGAGTCATTGCTGATAGCGACGCAGCCTTCCGTACCGAATACTTCAGCGCGCTGGTCGTATCCATAAACAGACTGACGGCAGTTATCGATAACAGCAGTAGCACCGTTAGCAAGTTTTAATGTGATGACAGCTGTGTCAACGTCGCCTGCTTCGCCGATTGCAGGGTCAACAGTAACAGAACCTACAGCATAAACTTCCGTTACTTCGCTGCCGGAGAGATAGCGAACCATATCGAAATCATGGATTGTCATATCGAGGAAAATACCGCCGGAAACTTTTACGTAATCAATGGAAGGAGGTTCCGGGTCACGGGAAGTGATTTTAATAATCTGCTGTTTGCCGATTTTGCCAGCAGTAACAGCTTCTTTTACAGCTTTGAAGTTGTGGTCGAAGCGACGGTTGAAACCAACCTGATATTTAAGTCCGGATTTTGCTACGACATCCAATACTTCTTTAATTTTATTTACATCGTGGTCAATAGGTTTTTCGCAGAATACATGTTTACCAGCCTGGATAGCTTCGATGGAAAGAGGAGAGTGCATGTCAGTGGAAGCGCAGATAAGAACAGCCTGGATTTCCGGGTCTGCAAGAATTTTTTTGTAATCAGTATAAGTTTCTTCAATACCCATGGATTTTGCCCAAGCGATGCTGTTGTCATTCAAGAACGGGTCTGCAACAGCTTTTACACGAGCATTAGGAACGAATTTTGAAATACTTTCACCGTGTACACGACCGATACGGCCTACACCAATAATACCAACATTAATCATTTTAATAACCACCTTTTTATTTTTTTATAAAATATTATTAACTTTTGATATGTTTTATGTTTCTTTATGAGTATATTATATCTTTTTTTGGACATTTATATCTATAGTATATTGCTTTTTTTTACAACGTGAAAACGTGAACAAGCTTGATTTTACAGGTATTTTGTATTATTTAAGATAAAAATTTTTTGTTTGAAACTATATGATATTGTTTTTATCAGAAAATTTAAAGCTTTAATATCATTTCCATAAAACTATCTATTTATCAATTTCTTTAATTTTAAGGAAATTGAATTAAAGAAACTGCTTGTTTGCCATAATATAAGAAAAAAGTAATATTTAATAATTTATTCCTATATTATGCCGGGCAATTTTTCTTTGAACGCAAAGAAAAGTTGCCGAAAAAGAAATGCCACAGGTTTGAAGCCGCATAGAAATTTTCCAATAGCCTGACGGCTATCGGAAAATATTCTAAAATGCGGAATAGAATTTTAATATGATTAGCTCTGTTAGTGCTGACAGCTCGGTTTTATTTCTTGCTAAGAAGTCAAAGGCACGAGCCAAATCCCAAATGTTTCGAGCCTTTTTACCGACTGGCTTTATAAAAGAGCTACGAAGGCTCGCCCAGTGCAGCGTAAGCGAAACGTTAAGAGATTTTCTTTTTGGTTCATTTTTCTTTGCGTCAAAGAAAAATGAACGATAAACTTAAATTTAGTCTATAACGGGTATCCAGTTTTTGTCTTTATATGCAGCAAAACAAAGGCGGATTTGTTCTTCTGTGTTTTTGCCTACGGAGAGATTTGGCAGGTTGTCGAGTGAGAAATAGGCACTTTCGCTCGTTTCGATATTCGGACTGAAATGGCCGCCGACAACTTCACAGAGCATGAAAATTTTAGCGATACCGTAAGCATACAGCGGCGTATTATGGCGATTGCGGTCATGGATGGCAATAAGACGGGTCGGTATGACGTCAAGTCCTGCTTCTTCACGCGCTTCTTTGATAATATTGTCGCAAATGGACTGATTTACGTCGACCCAGCCTCCCGGCATAGACCAGCGTCCGTCGATTTCTTTGACAAGCAGGATTTTATCATCTTGAAAAATTACGGAACGTGTATCTATTTTCGGTGTCTGATAGCCTTTTTCATTACAGAAAAGGTTTTGTACCTTTTCTTTCGGCAAATCGGTATATTCCGCCATTATTTCCGCTGCCATTTCACTAAGACGGGTAAATCGTTCATGATCGAAGCGGTCTTTTGTATAAGCGAGGCCGGCTTGAGCTATAAACTGCATCTCCATTGCCGTAGTTAGCCATTTCATATTTTTATACGGGTTTTCAATACTGGTTAGCAGATTTAAAATATCGTACGGCTGGCGGAAATAATAATCGGCTGTTATATGTTTGAAGGAATTGCATTGCCAGGTGGCTAAGCCGAAAGAAGTGTTTAATTTTTTGCACAGTGTACTTTCTTCGGCATTGGTACCGATAATGAGTGTAAAAGCTGGTTCAATTAGAGAAAAGTCTTCATTTAAAGCTTTGAATTCAATTTTATAATTTTTTTGTGAGAGAATGGGTAAGATTTCCTGAATTTTATTATCATTGGACAATTCAGCGGTAAAAATCAGTTTTTTATACATAATATCACCTGCAAATGGATTTTTTTTTATTATATATTATTTTTACGAAAAATTTTATTGAAAATATTTCTCATTTATTATATAATGTGCAATGTGATAATTATTATCAATTAAGGCGGGGTAATGCTTATGAAAGCATATGATAATGTAGAAACGATGCTGGCCTTTCACGGTGCACCGACATTGGAGGGAATAAAACCGGGCAGTTTAATTTCTTTCAGTAAAAAACGGATAAAAAACTGTCAAAGTATTTTAAAGCAATACAAAATGTGTATGGAATGCAAAGGCCTTTATTTTTTTGTTTTATCTGAAACGGAAAATTGGCTTTTGCTGTTTATTTATCGAAAAAATGCTTTAAAACAATTATTGAAAAATAAGGATGTACAGGATTTTTTGGATTTTTATGGATATGAAAACTGCAAAAGTTTAAATCAGTGTCTGCGTCATTTAAAAATAAGAATGGCATTGCAAAAGGGTTTTCCGCATGAAATCGGTGTATTTTTAGGTTATCCGCTGGAAGATGTAAAAGGTTTTATCGAAAACAGTGGCCGCCATTTTAAACTGTGCGGTCAGTGGAAGGTGTATTCGGATACGAAACGGGCGGAAGAGCTCTTTGCCAAGTATGCAGAATGCTGCGACCGTTACTGTTCCTGCCTGCTCAGAGGACAGACAATAGAAGAACTGGTGAAAGCCGTATAATTTAGGAGGTTTATTATGAATAAAGTAGCGATTGTTTTTTGGAGCGGTTCCGGCAATACGGAAGCTATGGCAAATGCCATTAAAGAAGGTGTACAAAAAGCCGGTGCAATCTGCGATTTGAATTTTGTCAGCGATTTTGATGTGGCATCCGTTGGCAGTTATGATGGAATAATGCTGGGCTGTCCTGCCATGGGGGCGGAAGTGCTGGAAGAAGGAGAATTTCAGCCCGTTTATGATGAAATAGAAAACTTATTGAGCGGTAAGCCGGTAGCTCTTTTCGGTTCTTACGGATGGGGCAGCGGCGAATGGATGGAAAACTGGGAAGTTCAGGTAAAAGATGCCGGCGGCGATTTATTTGAGAAAGGATTAATTATTAATGAAGCACCGGATGAAGACGGCTTGAAGGCATGTGAAGAATTCGGCATGCGTTTTGTCCAAAGTAAATAAAAAATATGAAATATATTCCGGAATAGGCTATGCCTATTCCTTTTTTTATTGACTTAAAGTGAACTTTAAATGGTATGATACCAAGGCTATGGAAAAGTAACTTTATTTTGTGTTATGATAAATAAAGTTGTATAAGTTGTATATAGGAGAGATGAATAATGGAAAAAGCTGAAGTTTATTTTGCTGATATGCGTGCATATCCAGGCAAAGAAAATTTGTTGCAGAAGCTTAACCGATTGATGGTTAAAGCCGGTATCGACAAAATTGATTTTAAAAATAAATTTGTCGCTATAAAAATTCATTTCGGAGAACCGGGCAATCTGGCATATCTTCGACCGAATTTTGCCAAAGTCGTAGCTGATGCCGTGAAAGCGCGCGGCGGCAAACCGTTTTTGACTGACTGCAATACTTTATATGTAGGACGCAGAAAAAACGCGCTGGAGCATATGGATGCAGCGTATGAAAACGGCTATAATCCGTTCACGACGGGTTGTCAGATTATTATTGCCGACGGATTAAAAGGAACGGATGAAGCATATGTGCCAGTACCGAACGGTGAATATGTGAAAGAGGCCAAAGTCGGTCAGGCATTGATGGATGCGGATATCATCATTGACCTGTCACATTTTAAAGGTCATGAAATGACGGGCTTCGGCGGAGCTATTAAAAATATCGGTATGGGCGGCGGTTCCCGTGCAGGCAAAATGGAAATGCACTGTGACGGCAAACCTTCTGTTGATGCGGAAAAATGCGTAGGCTGCGGTGCATGTGCCCGTATCTGCGCTCACGGTGCACCGATTATCACGGATAAAAAATGCACTATTGACCAGGAAAAATGCGTAGGCTGCGGCCGCTGTATCGGTGCATGTCATTTTGATGCCATCAAGCCGAACAACTGGAATGCGGAAGATTTGCTGAACTACCGCATGGCGGAATATGCTATGGCAATACTTCACGGCAGACCGCATTTTCATATCAATATAATTACCGATGTATCACCGAACTGCGACTGTCACGGTGAAAACGATATGCCGATTGTACCGAACCTCGGCATGGCGGCATCCTTTGACCCAGTTGCAGTTGACCAGGCGTGCGCCGATATCGTCAATGACGCCCCGGTTATTGCAGGTTCTGAGCTTGGGGAAAATATTTTGAAAGACAGTATTGAAGCGGCTAAACATGACCACTTCCATAATACGCATCCGAATACAAATTGGCGCGTATGTCTTGAGCATGCTGAAAAAATCGGTCTTGGAACATGCCAGTACAAACTTATAAAAATTTAAAATAGAATAATCCAAAATGAAGAAACGGGTTTTATCCATTCAGTGATAAGACCCGTTTTTATATAGATTTATTTTATTTATTGAATTGACAAAAAATATAATAAAGTTAATAAATATAATATATAAATATATACAAATAAATAACTAAAATATATTGACTTTTATACTTATTTAGAATTAGAATAGTTAAGTAGTTAATTATTTAGAAAGGATGAAAAACAAATGAATGTAATGAAAAGATATTGTATATTTTTAATCGGACTTACGTTTATGGCTCTTGGTATCGTACTTATTATTAAATCGGCACTGGGAACATCGCCTATTTCCAGTGTTCCGTATATTTTAAGTTTGGAATTTCCGTTTACCGTCGGTGAGTTCAATTTTGTATTCAGCACGTTGATGTTTTTACTGCAGCCTGTCATTTTGGGCAAACGCTTTGAACGGGTACAGATTTTACAGGTACCGATGACGTTTATTTTCTGCGCATTTATTGACTTTTTCATGTATATATTTGCAGGACTTGTACCGCAGGCATATTATCAGCATTTAATCGTACTTCTTTTAGGCTGCCTGTCCATGGGTATCGGTGTTACCTGCGAACTTTTAGGCCGCGTAGTAATGCTTCCGGGCGAAGGACTTGTTTATGCTATTGTTACGAGATGGAAACTTGATTTCGGCAGAACGAAAGTTATTTTTGACTGGAGTTTAGTTGCTGTGGCAGCATTGCTTTCTTTTTATTATTTCGGCGAAATCTACGGTATACGTGAAGGCACGCTTATTTCCGCATTATCCACCGGCATTCTCGTTAAATTCTTCATGAATACGCTGTTGAAGATAAGAATAAAACGCATCGGTAAATTAAGACAGCAGTGCAGAGTGAATAGAATAAATAAAATAAGCACTCAGGCTGAATAAAATAAAAGACCTATGAAGCTGAATGAACAACTTTATAGGTCTTTTTTATCGTATGCCATAAGATGTAATAAAAAATAAGGCAAATATTATATTTGATGTGTTTCATACAAATAGTTAAAGTATTTTTCATAGAATGCAGGAACGCCGTCGATGATATCCTGTACAGAACTTTCATCAACCGCCGTGCCCTGCCATACGGTCAGTTTGCCGTCATTTGTTACAGCGGTCGGCTTACCAAAATTTTTTGTCATAGCGCGTTTTAGAAGATAATATTTCGTGAAATTTGCATACTGCTGTTTATCTGAATTAAGTTTTTTATCAAAAAACAGGGCGGCTTTATATAATTTGTTGTTATACATATATAAAATGATAAACGGTTCGTCAGGCACATATTTTTCTGTCGGAAGAACGTATGCTTCGTAATATTTGCCTTTGTAGCCGTAGTATTTAAGATTGTACAGCTGATTTATTTTTGTTAAATCATCATTCCAAGTCAACGTAAAATCATTGTGCATAATATCGTCATAGATATAATGAAAAGGCGGATTGTTAGGTAGCGGTTTATAAATATATACATCTTTATCTGTTTGGGCAAAAGCAAAATTGATAGGCATTAGCAAAAGAAAACAGAAAAGCATTAGAAATTTTTTCATAGATAAACTCCTTCAATCTAATGAAATATAAGGCAAAATAAAGCGGTTTTGATTTTATTGGAACTGTTTTTTTATTTATATCGCCAATCAGAAGATACAGGTTCATCATATCCAATAAGATACCATGTATTATTTTCTATTAGGACAGTAAACTGCTGGTAGCCCCATCCACCGTTAAGGTCATTATTGTCTTTGTCTTTTAAATGAAATGTTGTACGGGTATCTACATAAATAATTCTCGTATCGTCTTTGTCCTGTGTTTGAGATAATTCCGTTAATTCAAATGCAGAGAAATGGTCTAATTCAGGATATTGTGTTTTTTGATTGAGCTGTTTAAAAATTTTTTCTGGCATATGTTCGGCAAGTTTCTCATCATAGCCGTTTTGCGTAGTGATGGCGTATTTTACAGTAGGGATTATATCAACATAGGAAGTATAGAATTGATGAGCTTCTATAAATCTGATAGTAAAAACGGTTGAAGGAATTATCAGATTGAAGGCTGACATACCGAGGAAAATCATACATAACATAACTTGAAACAAGGGTTTGAGATAAATATTCTTGCTTGTTTTATGCGGCAGATATAAAAATAAAATGCTTACGGTTAAACATATTATGCAGAGTATGCCCCATGAATTATGAATAGGATTACCGAAGTAAATAAGCAGATAGATGATGCTTGCTAGTATTTTTGTATATACAACTGTTTTTTGTGCTTTTAATATTTTGTTTATTGGCAGCAATAGATAGATTAAAGGAAAAAATAAAAACACTAATAAATAGAGACTTTTTTCATGCGGTGGTATGGAAAATGAATAAATTGCAGGAAAACAGAATGTAAGAATAATACAGCTTAAAAAATGAAATAATAACAAGGTTTTTAACAGTTTCAAGATAAATACCTCCCTAAAAATCCATAATCCATATAAATTACATATATCTTTGCACAGTGATTTTGAAATGTCAAATCGAAAAAAATTTTTTGTACGGGTTTAATTTTGAGATACAGAAGAACTCTATATAAATGTAATCGGTTACAGAATAAAATTTAAGGAGAGGTTAATTATGGCTATTTATTTAGATGTACAAAAAGCAGTATCATATGCTTCGGCATGGTCTATTTGGAATAATCCTAAATATGTGCCTATTGACGGTAATGATTGTACAAATTTTGTATCACAATGTTGGCATGAAGGTGGAATACCATTAGCTCCACATTGGAGTAATGAAGCATCGACGGGTATTTGGACGACAGCGTGGGCGGATGTAGAAACTTTTTGTCATTATATGACAGTATCTGCGCCTGATTTGGAGCCTCAGGTTATGGGGAATTTTCCTATTGCAGATCAAACAGCTTTATTAGATACACCTTTAAATGATTATACGGGTATTATCAGACCAGCAGATATTGTACAGTGTTATAATGCAGATAAAGGATGGCATCATTCCATTATTATTATGGATTTAGTAAATGGTATGCCGCGTTATTGTGCACATAGTTCTTTTGCTAATTATAATGATTTGACGGTACAATTTTCTTCAGCATCTGATTCACCAAATTCTAAAATTAGAGTAATTAGGGCACGTAATAGAATTAACGCATAAAATAGTAAAAAGGAAGAAATATTAATGTTTCTTCCTTTTCTTTTTAAAATGATAAATTTAATTCAACAGCTGTATTATCATTTATATTTATTATTACTGATGGCAAATAAGTGATTTGTTCATTTTTATTTGGATAGTATTTTGTAGGAATATCGTATTCAGAATTTAATGCTAAAGCTGTGTGATAGTAAATTTTAGCAAGTTGAGTATTTCCCAAAATGTCATAAGCTTTAGCATAATTTAAGTAAATAGGGGCATTTATAGGATTGGGATTACCAACACTTAACATTTGTTTTTGTGAGGTGAGCCAATTATAAATTAGTGAATAGGCGTTGATGATATTGCCGGATTTTTTATATGTTTCGGCAAGTGTTATAAGAAGTTCAAAATATTGAGGACTGTTTACAGGCATTAATTTTAAGGCTGTTTGATAACTTCTTATGGCACTATCGGTATCATTATAAATTTGCCGATAAATATCACCTAAAATCCAGTAGATTTTCGGATTTTGTGGTGCTAAATTTAAAGACATATTTTTATATTTTGCGTATAAATCCTTTTTATATATACCGGCACAGGCAAAGGCTTCATACATATACAATTCTGCCAAATCATCATTATTTAAATCTGAAACAGTAAGAAAGTGCTTACTGATATAAAAGGCTTCTTCAAAATTGCCAGATTTTACGGCACTTTTCATCATTTGAATAATATAATTATAATTTCTGTTTTTCAGCTTTGGCAGATAATATAAGCGATTTGCTATATCAAAGTATTTATTTGCTAATTGATACTTTTCAATCGTACTGTAAAATACGGCTTTTTTTATAGCAGACTGCCATACTTTATCTGTTCGTTCTTTTTCCAATTTATCGTAATCGAAATTTTTGTATTGAGGATTTAATGATATTGCCTTATTTAATATTTCATCGGCTCCGTAATGCGAAAATTTCAGAACATAGCTATATTCTGCGTAAAACTCGGCTTTTTTATCGTTTAATGAAATTGCTTTAATGAAATCATTAATCGCTATGGGATAAAATTCTTTTATATAGTTGAATGTAAGACCTCGTTTGTAATAAAGGTCGCCTCTGTTAGGCTGTAACTTTATAGCAGAAGTATAATCGGCAATAGCTTCGATATAATTATTAGTGGCGAAATAAGCATCACCGCGAACAATATAAGCGTCAGTGAAATCTGGATTAATGAAATTTATAATGTAAGTAGCAACAGCAATCTGTTGTTTATAATCAAGTTTGTTGATATTTTTCCATATATCCTGCCAGGCGGTTTCAAACGGTACAATTTGTTTATTATTAATTATTTTGTAAGTTTGATCGGGAATGGGTTCCACCTTTAAAATATTGGGAAAAATTAATTCACTAAGAAAGAGTATAAATATTGATAGAAAAATGATTTTTTTCATAGTGTTCACCTCCGATTTGAATAATAGAGATTATACTCATATATTATCACAGAATGAACAAAAGAGTAATCGACTAGAACATTGTTAGTAAATTACTCTTTTGTTTTAAGGCAATAATTTTCTTAGTTTGTTTAGAGCATGCTTTTCTAGTTTGTATACTGCTTGAACTGAAACCTTATTTTTCTTGGCAATTTCACTTGTGGAAAATCCATATTTGTATTTTAGAATGATGACAGTTTTTTCTTTGGCAGTTAAGTCTTTTAACAGATTTAGAAATTCCATATCACTGAATATCATGTTTTCTGATACACAGTTGGCAGGATTTTCTTCATAATTTATTTCATCAAGAAAAATAAACCAAAAAAGAAAAAACCTTTTTAACGTTTCGCTATCGCTGCACTGGGCGAGCCTTTGTAGATTTTCTATAAATACAGTCGGTAAAACGGCTCGAAACACTTGGAATTTGGGTCGTGCCTTCTGGTGTTCAGCACGAATAAAATTTTGAGCTGTTGGCACTGCAGTTTGCAAGTTGTCTCAAAATTTTGTTTCACATTTAGAGTATTTTCATGGTAGCTTTAGCTATTAAAAAGAAAAATTTTTAGCTGTGATTTTAGTTTAAACTG
>USIX01000052.1 GCA_900554895.1 uncultured Megamonas sp.
TCCTCTTCGTGGCAAGAAGGTCTTCCTTAATATTCGTCGTCGTCGCTGGCTCTTATGTTGCTACTGTTCCTCTGCCAGTAATTGAAAACACATCTTCAATAGGCAATAAGAACGGTTTATCTGTATCACGAGCTGGTGTCGGAATATAGTCGTCAACAGCCTCCATCAATTCAATAATTTTTATCATAGCTCTTTTATCGCCTTCAAGTGCTTGAAGAGCTGAACCTGTTATTACTGGTATATCATCACCCGGAAAATCATAGCTGGAAAGAAGTTCTCTAACTTCCATTTCAACTAACTCTAATAGTTCAGGATCTTCAACTTGATCAGCTTTATTTAAAAATACAACGATTGCAGGAACACCAACTTGACGAGCCAACAAGATATGTTCTCTTGTTTGCGGCATCGGTCCGTCAGCCGCACTTACGACTAAAATTGCTCCGTCCATTTGAGCCGCTCCCGTAATCATATTTTTTACATAATCAGCATGACCTGGACAGTCAACATGGGCATAATGCCTGTTACGAGTTTCATATTCAACATGGGCAGTATTGATTGTAATACCGCGTTCCCGTTCTTCCGGTGCTCTATCTATTTGACCATAATCTTCATAATTTGCCATACCCATCATTGATAAAACTTTTGTTATAGCACTTGTTAATGTAGTTTTGCCATGGTCGACATGACCGATTGTACCGATATTAACATGCGGTTTATATCTTGAAGGAGTATATCGACATTCTTCAAGATATTTTTTAACTATTTCATCAAAATCTTCGTCTGTGTATTTATCACGATAATCAGAAATTTGAGGAGTATATTCATAGTCCTTCTCATCATCTTCATCCTCGTCATAATCATTATTATATGGTGGAAGAATTATTCCTGTACTAGTTTGGGAATTATAATTATCATCTGTAACATTTTGTTCGATGGTTATTTCCGGTATTAAGCTGATAAGATTTTTTGCTTCTTCATTGCCGACATCTGCCGCACGTTTAAAATAATTGATTGCTTTTTGTTTGTCGTATCGCAAATATGCACTATTATTGTATATTCTGCCGATAAAATACAGTGCGTCAGAACTGCCCATTTCAACGGCTTTTTTATATAAACTCAGTGCTTTTTCAAAATCTTTGTCTGTTTCCGCCTGTTTTGCCTGCTGTAAAATTTCATCTAAAGACGAAGTATTAGGTGTCATCAAACTGATAATATTTTTAGCATCGTCATTACCATTTTCGGCTGCCTGTTTAAAATAATTAATAGCTTTTTGCTTATCATATTTAATATATGCTGTATTGTTATAAATTTTGCCCATGTGATACATGGCTTCAGCACTGCCTACTCTTTTATATAAAGCTAAAGCCACATCAAAGTCCTTATCTGCCTCTGCCTTTTTAGCTTCCTGTAAAAGTGTTACAGATATATCGTCCTGTGTTTTTTCGCTCTTTTCCGTAGGTAAAGAACCTTTTTCTTCTTTTAGCAGTTTTTCGTAATCGGCATTAAACGATACATTTACAAATTCAATATTCAGTTTTGCAAAATCGACAACAGTCTTGCTTCTGATTACAGCTTCGGCTTTGCCTATACCGATATATTTTTTATTTTGGGCTCTAAGCGGAATGGTGAATTTATTTTGACAAAGATAAATTACAGGTTCATCATTATCAAGCAATTCAGCAAGTTCTTCCTGGTCAAACGCTACTAAATCCACATTGTTGATGATTTCCGTATTATCAGTGTACTGTTTTAATTCAGCAATACGTTCATTTCGCCATTCAATTTCTTCGGGGTCTAGTTCTTCAGCCTCATATTCAACACCCAATATCTGACATAATTTTTTGTTTAACTGCTCATCATCTTTGGATAAATTTTCCAGCGCTTCGACTTCTTCATCATAATACCGTTCGTTAAGCCACGTTAATAATTTACCGTCAATAAAATAGCCGATTGTTTTTTCTAAATCAAAGTACTCTCGTAAATCATCAAGATTGCGAACCTGTGCGCCGTCCTTCATTTCTAAAGCAAATTTTATTTTCCCTTTTTTCTTCTTAAGCATAATAAATCTCCTTAATTTTTAAAATCCCAAAAAGGATAATACCTTTTTGCCTACATTTTTTACTGTATCTACTGCTGCTGTAATTGCTTTTTTTGCAGTGTCTACAGCTGCTGCCACTATTGGCTTTACTTTTTGAAATCCTGTTTTTAACAAAGTACCTACTTTTTTACTGACAATATTGCCCACACCTGAACCGACGGTCATTCCGATAAACGGACCGATTACAGGGATTACACTGCAAACGGCGGTATCCACTCCTTTTTTTATCAGCCCTGTTACGGCGGAGATGGCGGCTTTGCCTAAATGGTCAACTGTCTGCATGGCATTTTTCTTGCCGGAAGCAAAGTTTGTAATGGCTTTTACGCTCTCTACTCCCCAGCAGGCAACACTGGCTATCGTTCCAATCGACGTTTTTTTCAAAAGCGGTATCTTGCCCATATCGGCAGCGATTTTTAAAGCGGCGGTTGAGGCTACTTTTAATCCCGTATCCAACGAACCGTACAAATCTGCTTCTGCTATATCTTCTTTTGTTACAGAAAGTTTTTCCGTGGCTTTCAGTACCATGTCGGCACCGGCTGTGAGCATTGCTCCATTTAGACCGGCAACGGTAGCTTGACCTGCAATATTGCTGATAACATTGTTCAATGCGAATTTATTCCAGTTTGTATCAATGGCAACAGGTTCATTTTTCTGCACGGGTTCAACGTCTATAGTAAGCGGCTGACCTGTTTTCATAGCGTTTTCAACTGTCTGGTTACCAGCTGCTAAAGCTCTTTCCACCTGCGACAGATATTCGCCCGTTTCGTTCATGTCTTTATTCGGCAATTCTCTGAGCTGCGACTGCATCCACTGTTCATTCGTTCTTCCCTGACGACTGTTTTCTTCCAGACTTCGCATATTATTATTGAATTCGTCAACGCAGTCTATCAGCTCATCGCTTATTTCATTAATGACTTTCGCCGTCGTGTCCGGCAGATATTTTGTCATATTATTTTTCAGCCAGTCCAGAGTTGTCGTTTCTGCTGATTTATTTAAATAGGAAGATAATAAATCGGCGGCGATAGGTACAAAACTTTCTATTTCTTTTGTACCGAAACCGTTAAGCGTGGTCTTCGGAATATCTTTAAATTCTGCGTCAATAACTGTTTTCATAAAAATCTCCTTTATTATAATGAAGCATTTTTAAATTTACGTTCCTGATAATTTTTTGCCATTTTTTCCAGCTGCTCTTTCATCGTTTCGGAAATGGAATGGGTATTTTTAATAGCGTTTAAAATATCTTCCGTAGATAATTTCATCTTTTTCTGCACAAATGCTTCTTCCAGACTGTCGTGAACGATACTTTCAATATCTGCTCCGCAATAGCCTTCTGTCTTATCGACAATTTGTTTCATATTTATATTTGGCAAGTCTTTTTTGCGTTTTTTGCCGATATGAATGGTAAAAATTTTTTCCCGTTCCTGTCTGTTCGGCAGGTTTACATAGAAAATTTCATCAAAGCGACCTTTGCGCAGTAGTTCCGGCGGAAGTTTGGTAATATCATTTGCCGTAGCCACTACGAAGGCAAGGCTTTTCTTTTCCTGCATCCATGTAAGAAAATTGCCGAACAGACGAACAGTAACTTCTGAGCCGGTGCTGTTTGCACCGATACCGGCAAATGCTTTTTCCAGTTCATCAATCCAAAGAACGCACGGAGAACTTGCTTCTGTGAGTAAAATCGCCCGTCGCATATTGGCTTCCGACTCGCCGACATATTTTCCCATGAGCCGTCCCATATCAAGACGCAACAGCGGTACGTCAAATGTTTTTGCGACAGCTTTGGCGGTAAGCGATTTTCCGCAGCCTGGCATACCGACGATTAATACGCCTTTCGGTGTTGCTACGCCGAATTCATTTGCTTTCGTGATATTTTTAAAGATTTCCGCTTTGCGAAGTAACCATTTTTTCAGTATTTCCAATCCGCCTATATCGTCAAGCGTTTCTTTGAGCGGTACCATATCCAAAATCCCCGATTTTTTTATCATCTGCTGTTTCTGCTCACGGATAAGAGCTAAATCCGTATAATCCAGTTCGCCGTCATCGGAAACGGCAAGTTCCAGAATATTGAATATTTCGGTTTTCGTCAGCCCTTTCAGCGTCATGATGAGTTTATCCATCAAATCATTTGTCGGCTGGCGAATTTCTAGTTCTTTTACAAATCCTGATATTAATTTATAAATACCTTTTTCATCCAGATAATCCATATTTATTATCGTAATATAAGATTCCAACTCTTTCGGAATAGTTATAAGTGGTGCAATAATGAAAATGGTAAAATCATCAATTCCTTCATTCGACAACAATCCTTTGTTGATTTGCTGTGATAAAAACTTGAGCTGTGAAATGAGTAGCGGCAGTGTTGAATGAGCATTTTCGCCGTGTATATTAAAGAAACTGCCGATATCCTTTATTATTAAAACTTTATTTGTCAAATCATCTTTAGCTGATATTAATTGTTTCAGTGTTCCGACAAGTTCAGCACCGGATTGAGCATAAATGGTATCTTTTTCTTCAAAGAAAAATCCCTGCATTGACCATTCATAAATGCCACGCCGTTTCCGTCTAGCAACATTTTTTATTTCATCTGCGGCGATATCGTCTTCAAACGTATCAATATAAAGTATCGGCATTCGTGCATCCATATATCGTTCTATTTTTTCCTGAAAATCCTTCATTATAGTTACCTTCTTTCTTAAAAGTTTTTATAGTTTTTCCAGTTCAACTTGAAGCACACTCATCAGTTTCATATATGATTAACGGTTTATCCTTTGTTATATAAGAAATCTTTAAGGTGGATATTATTATTTATTTTCCATATTTTTGTATTCATAATCCTTTCGTGTTATGTCTGTTTATATATTTATTATCGCATTTTCAGTTAAAAACACCATTCCTATAAGTATTAATATTTGCACTGTAAGTATCATTTTTTTGTTATATTTTTAGCTTAACTGATTTTATAAAAATTTTGGTGTACTGTCAGTATAATTTGTAGATTTAAATAGGAACTGAATACAAAAGATTATGTTGTACTCAGTTCCTGATTTTAAAAATTTTCATCTTGAAGTATTTTTTTCAAATCAACATTCAATGCTCGTGCAATTTTCAAAAAAATGGTAATAGAACCGCCTGTTTCGTATTTGCCGTTTTCTATTTTGGATAAATATGATTGGCTTATACCTGCCGCTACAGCTAAATCAATTTGCTTCATGTTTCTTAACCGTCGGTAATATACAATTTTACAACCTATTTCTGATAATCGTTTATTCTTTTTCAATTTTTTTCAACACCTAATTACTAAATTCTGTAATAATATTATGCTATATATAAAGATTTTCTGCTTTCCTATATTGCATTTTTTTGAACTATTAATCAAATTTAGTAAAAATATTTTTTTTATATCTATTTTTTATCTAATTTATGACTAAGCAATTTTTACTGTATGTTTCTGACAGGTCATACATAGCGGTTTATTATATTTGCTGATGGAGTATTGAATAACCCTCTCATTTTTAATTTCTTCACCGCAGTTAGCACAAACTACGATATTTCTTGCTGTTTGTTTAGGATTTTTAACGTCTATTTTGGCTATTTTTGTGCCTTTATTACCAACATTTGAATTTTCATCAGTTTTACTGTCTGCTTCCGGATCATCGCCTGTTGCAATACAAAGACTGAGCATATAGGCGTATTTTATGGCGGCTGTCTGTGCTTTCATTACAGCCTTATCTCCGGCATCCTGACCGCTGCCGATACCGAAGAAGTCAACACTTTCGCCGCTTTCACTATCAATCAGTTTTATCTGGACATTGACTGTTACAAGATGTTCTGTATTACCTTTGAGATTAATTACGTCAACCATTGAAGCTACTTCCGGTATAACAACACTTGCTATTTTGTTTTTAGTAAGAGCTTCATTAACTTTTAAGAGTACATCTTCCGCTGTAGCATATTTATACTGATGATAAGAGTTCAGTCCGTTTTTAGCGATATGGCTGCATTCATTCATGACGTTTACAAGTTTCTTGGTGATTTTTGTATTTTCCATAGTAATTCTCCTTTATATGAAAACAGGCAGGAAGATTTTTCTTTCTGCCTAAATCTTTTTATTTCTTTTTGATTAAAATCATACTGATTATCTGTAAAATCAATAAAATAAATTCTTTGCTCATAGTTTCACTTCCTTTCATTTAGGCAATTTTGATAGATGCCTGTTTAAATTGCCTACCGTATGGACAGTTTTCAGCAACAGCGCAATAATCCTTGCATTTCCTATCCTGCCAACGTTCTTTATTGGAACAGATATATTGTGTCTTTCCTGTTTGAAGTGCTTTATTCAGTCTTTCCACCTTTGTTTTCATGTAGAGCTTAACCCAGTGATCGGAAATTTTATTGATATGGATTAAATATATCGGGCTAGTGATATTTCTTTCGGCAGCCATTCTCAAATTAAAGTCTCTGCACAGTGCCTGAATTTCCATACGTTCGACTTTATAGCCTTTTTCTTCCAGCAGTATTCTGTAGTAGTTAAGCTGGATTGCCCAGTCTAAAATATGCTTTACTCCGTCAGTTCTCCATTCTTTTCTTGTTTTCGGTTGACCTTTTTTACTGCCTGTCTTATAAACTTCACCTGTCGGCACATCTACTTTGTAAAAGCCTAGAGCTTTCATCAATTTGTAAGATGAGGTAATTTTATAATCGCCCAAAGTATTATCTTTGCTCAATATTTTTCCGAATAAATCAAACTTACCGCTGGTAATATCATCGGATAATCTCTGTTCACTGAGCATAGTTTCATCAACATGATTTTCATTTAATGTATGAACTGCTGTTCCATGCAGCGCATAAAGCTGTTTTATCGGGTCAACGACATAATCTGTCGTTCTTTTTAAAAACGTTTCCATTGTCCCCGCCAACAGTTCAGTTACGGTAGGTTTTTCAATATTTCTGTTAAGTGAAGCAGCCACTGCTCGAAGTGTCGGTAAAAACATACATCTTTGACTATACGGACACTTTTGTAAACATCTAGTAATCTCTATTTCTTGCCCATTTGGACAGATAAATTTTGTAGCCGGCATAATAAATTCCTCCTAAACATAAAAATAGCAGGTACAGCTTTTGCTATACCTGCTCGTTTTCTTTATTAATTTATGCTTTTAATTTTTGTATTTCTTCAATATTTAATCCTGTATCTTCAGCAATCTCATTAATATCTTTGCCTCGTTTTAACATTCTTAGAGCAATTTCTTTAGATTTATTTTGTTCTCCTTGTTGAATACCCTCTTCATAACTTTCTCCTATATAGGAATAATAATCCCTAAGAGCTTTCTCTCTCTGTTCATATTCTCTTCTTTGCAATTTATCTATTAGGAAGGAACGTTCAAAATCCATTACTTCTTTCATAATAAAATTATTCTTTCGTAACTTGAAGATTTTTAATTTCATTTTCGCTTAAACCGGTAGCTTCTACTATCATTTCTATATTAGCACCTAAACGCAAAAGGTTTAGAGCAATTTCCTTAGCTTTGTCTTCTTCTCCCTGCTCATAGCTTTCTCCCATATAGGAATAATAATCTCTTAAAGCTTTTTCTCTTTGTTCATATTCTCTTCTTTGTATTTTATCCATTAAGAAGGAACGCTCAAAATCCATTACTTCTTTCATAATCGGCTTGTTCATTGATAATTCCTCCAGTTCCTTATCATCATAATTACCGGAAAAATACGCTATCCACGTCTCAGATGCTCTCATTTTTCTAATGTCTTTCAGTTTGAACTTTGGTATTTCTGCAAAGTGAATTTCCATATGGTCTGTTAATTTTCTATAAGACTTAGTATTTAAGAGCATATAAATATTGTGCCAGTCTTTCTCGTCAGTGAGATAATAAAAATTTAAAAGATTAATGGCAATCGTCTTTTTTAGTTTTTTGTAACGTTCGCCCTTCCCTAATTGTTCAGCATACATTTTTGACCAGTAATACAAAGAACGTTCCGCCATCAGCTTAAATGGCAGTACCTGTACTTCAATTTCTATCTGTGTACCGTCATTCATATCCGCTCGAATGTCCAGCTTGGATAATTTGCCGTCTATCGTTTCCGGTTCATTATCTTTATCTAAAAATGTAATATCCGTAAAATAATTGTTTGCATCTCTATCTAAAATCGAATTTAGGAAGTTGAGTGTTAAACTCTTTTTGTTTTTATCGCCGAGTAGCCGCTTAAAATACAGGTCATTCAATCTGTTGAATTTCATCTCATCAACTCCTTTATTTCATTATAACTTAAAGAAAAATACTTGTCCAAATGTCCTGATGTCCAATGAAATAACGGTGTAAAATCCTTATTTTACAGGTATTAACACTGTATTTTCACCGGACATTCGGACATATTTCATTTATGGACAGATGAATTTATGAATATCACAATAAAACTCTTCATCTTCATTACTGTACATATCGAGTATTTTTGTTTCGATATCATCAACGTCATATATGTCCGTCATGTTAACCTTAGGAAATACAGTCTGCACATACTGACATAAACTGTTCCAATCTCCAAAATACTTTGTTATGCAATCGCCGTTTTTCAAATCAAAATGATTTATCTTATACTTTTGCCAAAAATAGAAGCCTGTTTCATCTGTATTAATGAAAATTCCGCTGTCCTGTTCCTGTGCCAGATAAACCATGTCCACTTGTCCGTTATATTTATCACAGATATATTCATAAAATACGCGTGTTCCAACTTCCCATGCACTGGCTGTTTCTATCTTCAGATATGCCAGATTTTTATTCAGGATAACATACTTATTACAACAAACGAAATAGTTATTCTTGCCGGTTAAAGAAGCTGCTTTCTTTGGCGTATATCCTTCTTCCAGCAGGAAACCGTAAACTATCCGTGTCGGCGAAAACCGCATATAGTTATTGATTTTTCGCCATAAATCTTTTATTAATTTTGCTTTATGACTGTAAAAGACAATCTGCATTTGGCAGTAGCTAGCCATAATATCATCTCTTTTCATTAAAATTAACATAGTCGCTTTCTTAGTCGCTAACATGATCGGTATCATAGTCGCTAAATTCAAAACGGATATTCATATTCAAAGCGGTTAAGATTAAAGAAACACTCATCTTTTTCCGCCATATTATAAGCTGATTGCACTTTTCCTTCTATTGTATTTATATCATCAAAGATACTCACTTCAGCCTTAGGAAAAATCTTCTTCAAGTAACCGATTACATTGGAAAATCTTTCAAAGTATTTTACAGTATCTTTCTTTAAGTGGTAATCTACTTTGTATCTGTCTTTGAAAAATCTTCCTTCGATATCCGTGTTATAGTAAAGACCGCAGCCGAATTCTTCCGCTTCAAATACAATGGAGATTTCTCTGTCGTATTTTTCATCAACCAGCTTGTAAAATTCGTCAACTCTCGGCATCCATGCACTTATCGTTTCAATCTTAAAATAAGCGATATTGTCTTTATACGTTACAGAGCTATCGCAATAAGTGATAGCTCCTCTCTCATCAAATCTGTACAATTCATCTTTGGAATAGCCCATTTTTTGCATAAACGTATAAATTGTGCAATCGTGATTATCGTTACAAAAATCTGTTATGTTCTGCCATAAATTACAAATTTTTTCTTTCTGCTCACTATAAAATACTATGCTCGTTTCACATTCATTAGCCATTTATTATCTCTCCTTTTCTTATTTTCACAATCAAATCGCCGAAAACATTATATTTATTCACAGCTTTAATATTTGCCTGTGCCAATGTGTTTTGTAGAAATTGAGCAAATACTTTCGCCTGCATAAGATTTAAACTGATAGAAATATCCTCTTTGTTATCCGGTATATTAAAATTGATACGCACTAAACCGATTTCTTCATTGAAGTTGATTTCACTAACTACATCTTCAAATCCGGCACAAATAAAATGACTGGTCATTATTTAATCATTCCTTCCTGTTTTAAGCTGATTGATTTCTGTCTGCCGATAATGATATGGTCAATACACTCAATATTCAGTAATCTTCCTGCTTTAATGATACTTCTTGTTATAGCAATATCCTCTGTACTCGGTGTACAATCTCCCGATGGGTGATTATGCGCCACAATAATTGATGAAGCCATGTGTCTTATGGCAACGTTGAAAATTTCCCGTGGCTGTGCTAATGCCGCATTTAGTGTACCTACACTTATACATTTACTGTTAATGATACCGTTTTTCGTATTAAGCATCATTACCCAGAATTCTTCTGTTTCCTTATCTTCCAGAAAACGAAAATACTCTATAGCCTCTTTGGGTGTCGTAACTATTTTTAGTTTCTGCTGTTTTTCTCTCTGCATACGGGAAACAAGTTCTTTAATACATAAAATCTTCTTAGCCCGCATAGCTGTAATACCTTTAAAAGCTTTAAGTTGCTTTTCCGTGGCACAATTCACTACATTATATAGAGAGTTGTACTCATGCAAAATATTTTGTGCAGCTTTTTTCGGTATAAAGTTCTCCAGAAGTTCCACATCGGACAAATATTCAAGGTTCATAGAAAATCCTCCAATCTAATATAAAAATAGCGGATATAGTCTTACGCTATATCCGCATTATTAGGCAGTAAGATAATATTATTTTTCTTCGTTTTAACACTATCTTCAAGGATAGTACCGCCAATTCTTTCAAGTTCCGTAGCTCTGTTGTAATCGTCCACATCTTGAGATGTACGAGTTACGGCATTTACCAATCCGAATTGGCTGAAATCTCTGTCCATGATAAAATGTCTTAAAACTGAAGCTCTCTCATTTTTATTGAGCAAATATTTGTCGCCCAAAACTTCAACCGTTTCTATCGGATTATCTCCTGTTTTAATACTTTTAGCCTGACGCATTTTATCTACTGTAAGCATAAACTTTGTTTCATTAACGGCAGCACTTACAATATCCTGCACTTTCATAAAATATGCTTTATCATCTGCTTGGAGTGTTTCATCAGAATAAAGTTCATAGGCATTATCCGTATCTTCAACATTTCTGCCCGTGTGATATTTTTTATGAGCATAGTCTTTACTAATCATGCCGTTTTTACACACCAAACGATATACAAGAGGTTCAACCTTTAATGCACCTAATCCGATTTCACTGTTTGAAACTACAAATCCTGCCTGCACTATATCTCCTTCAGTGATTTCCGCCTTCATAGATTTGTTAATGACTTTTAGATAGAGATGCGTTTCCGTAATATCACAGCTGGCAATAGTGCAGTTTTTCATTTGTGCAATAACCGGCAATATATGGTCTACTAATTCCAGATTATCCAGTCTTCTGTATCTGTTCGACAAAAATGCTCTAAGTTTACCGTCCAAAGTACGAAGCATTCTCTTTTCTGCTTTAAACTTCAGCCAGCTGTTAATGTTTTCATCAAGAAGCTCAGGATATTCATTCATCATGCGTTCATAATATTTAAATGGAATACCGAGCCTGTCTGCAATCTGATGATGCGCAATATCCGTTACTTTGAAATTATAAATATCTTTGTCCATAAAAATACTGAGCGTGCTGGTGCCGTGTTCCGTGGATACCGATAAGCTGCGAGTATCTGCAATTAAATCTTTTCTCGCTTCACGCTGGCGCATAAGTTCTCCATAGAGATTTTCGATTGTTTTCATACCTTGTTTCATAATAAATTCCTCCTAAATTTAAATATAGAAAAAACCAGAGTGTATATGCACTCTGGCTAAATATTTTCACTGTTATAGTATATAATTAAAATTATTTAATCTATCAGTTTGATAAAAAATAACAGCAAATGATATAACATAATAATAAATAATGCTAAATAAAGGAGAGAAATTTATTATGGTAATAAATAAAATCGTTTTAAATCTTCAAGACGTACAACAGGTACTAAATCTAAGTGCTTATGGTGTCTATAAACTAATTCATGAAAAGAAACTCTACGCTTACAAAGATGATGGCGGCAGAGCATGGAAAATACCTGAACAATCCATCATTGATTATTTAAGCTCCCGCAAAAGTATCTATTCTTAATACGGCTTATCTTCTGTTAAACAGCTTTATCCATAATTTTTATCAATTAAAATTTCAATACATATTTCATTATGAACATACTGTTAAATAATTCAAAGAAAGGATTGATAATTATGTATAACGACAGAACAGATTTGGTAACGATAGATGAGCTTTGCGAAATCTTAATGGTAGGAAAAAACACAGCATATAGTCTGTTAAAAAGTGGTGCTATTAAATCTTTTAAAATTAATCGGGTATGGAAGATACCTCGTGTAAGTGTCGATGAATATATAAAGAAGCAAGTTGTTTGAATTTAGAGAGTATAGCATAATAGCTATACTCTTTTTCTTTGTAATTTATGTTTAGATACAATAGTTTATCATTGTAAAAAATGTTATTTATAACATTTTTTTCTTGTAATTTTTGTTGTATAATATTTTATAGATATAAAGAGAAGGTGATGTTTATGTATAGACAGGCTTTAGAGTTATTGAGTAAATGGAAAAACAAACCGAATAGAAAGCCGCTTGTAATAAAGGGAGCAAGACAGGTCGGTAAGACATGGCTAATGAAAGAATTCGGTAAAACACATTACAAAAATACGGTGTATGTAAACTTTGATTCAAACAGTAGACTACAGGAACTTTTCAGCGGAGATTTAAATCCTGAAAAGTTAATTTTCGGTTTGGAAATCTACACAGGGCAAAAAATAACAAGTGAAGATACTTTGCTTATATTTGATGAAATTCAGGAAGTTCCGCGGGCTTTGTCGGCATTAAAATATTTTTGTGAAGAAGCATCGCAGTATCACATTGTATGTGCCGGTTCACTGCTGGGAATAGCACTGCATAAAGGAACGTCCTTTCCTGTCGGTAAGGTTGATTTTTTGAATTTGTATCCGCTGTCTTTTAAAGAATTTTTAATGGCTTTAGGCAAAGACGGCTTAGTTAAGGTTTTAGAACAAAACGATTTTGATATGCTGAAAAGTTTTAAGACTACGTATATTGAGCTGTTAAAACAATATTATTTTATTGGCGGTATGCCGGAAGTAGTTTCGTATTTTGTTCAAAATCATGATATACACGAAGTACGCAATATTCAACAGAGGATATTAGAAGCATATGAACAGGATTTTTCCAAACATGCACCGAATGAAATTGTTCCTAAAATTCGTTTGGTGTGGAATGTAATTCCCTCACAACTGGCAAAAGAAAATAAAAAGTTTGTTTATGGATTGATTAGGCAGGGAGCAAGAGCGAAGGACTATGAAACGGCTATTATGTGGCTTAGTGATTGCGGTTTAGTTCATAAAATCAGTCGAGTAAGTATGCCAAATCTGCCGCTAAAAGCGTATGAAGATTTAAAGGCGTTTAAATTGTATTTGGTAGATGTAGGATTATTAACCTGTATGACCGGCATAAAACAGAAAGCATTGCTTAATGGAAATGAGCTGTTTGTAGAGTTTAAAGGTGCGATGACGGAACAGTATGTTTTACAGCAGCTGATTACAAATCTGGATTGGAATTTATATTATTATACGAATGAAAGGAATTCTGCGGAGATAGATTTCCTGCTCGATAACGGAAATGAGATTGTACCGATTGAAGTTAAAGCAGAGGAAAATCTTAAAGCAAAGAGTTTGCAGGTATATTGTCAGAAATATAAACCGGAAAAAGCAGTCAGAACTTCAATGTCCGATTACAGAAAAGAAGATTGGCTCATAAATCTTCCCTTATATGCGATAGCTGAAATTGATAGAATATGAAAATATTTTTGATTGTGTTCTATGTTGAACTTAGGATATAATAATATTGGAAATAGGTCGCAGATTTTGTTTATGATTAGAATAATGCTTTTGAATATTATATTTAAATATTGGATTTGATAACATTTTGATAACAGCCTCCCTAAAATAGATGAAAATCAATAGTGATATATTAAAAAGTAATTAGGCACAAATCCAATAAATATAAGGCTATACGGGATTTTTAGAAAATATTAGTAAATGATGAAAAAATAAAGAAGAGAACTCAAAATCAAGCGTAGTCCCCTACGTGCCGGTTCGCGTCATCAGTT
>USIX01000053.1 GCA_900554895.1 uncultured Megamonas sp.
GCGCGATTACGGGAAAAATTATTAAATTTATTGCGACACGTATCAGGTGTTTTATCACAGCCCGGATAAACGACGAAAGTATCGCCGACATTCGGCGCGCTCTCCGCTTCGATTAGAAGTTCAATGGTATTGTTATTGCTGTAGCGAATACTGTGCGCCGTACCTGCCAAAACGCCTGTTAAAAACTCCAGCCCGCCCTGTTCATAATAGCCGTCGGCAAAAGATAAATTGGAGCTTATAATTTTCTTTGTCGCCGCTGAAACGGTGCCCGTCTTTTTATAACTGTTCAGATTTACGCCGCACATGCCGTCATAAAGCGAAAAAGGACACGTCGGATAATAGCAACGTGTCGGAAAATTGTTATTTAGTTTATTGGCAAGACTGTTCACATCAAGCGACAGACTAAGACCGCCGCCTTCCGGCGTTTCAATCTCGCCCGTGAAAAGTTCCAGTACGTAAAGGGCATTTCCCTGTTCATCGAGAAAACAGCGGTACAACGAAAGACGCGCATCGTCAAAGCCGCCGTTTCTAGCAATCTGCATAATGCTCACGCCGTTCATCTTGTCCGTTTCGTCAATTGTAAGTTCGATATTCAGGCTGTCGATAACCTCATCAGCCGTCAATGAAATCTTATCGCGCGAAAATCCGGGACCGCTACATGAAAAAAGCCGACCGTCAGAAAGTTTTATATCCCTGTCGTAGTCGGCATAGCAGAAAACAGCCCCGTCAAAAAGCGTAATCTCATATAAATCACACATACGAAAATCAGTTGTCTGCGCTAAAAACGCTATTAAATTACTGTCAGCACTTTTCAATTAATCACCTGCTTTCAAGAAAATCAAAAAAATAACACGTGTTAATATTTACATACGTGTTAATATGTGTTATAATATTAATTGTTAGGAGGAGATTTTTATGAAAACAAAGGAGTTGTTGAAATTCTTAAAAAAGCATGGCGTTACATTTGTCAGAAACGGCGGTAATCATGATATCTATTACAGCCCTCTAACTGGCAAAAAGTTAAAAATCTGGCGTCATGCTAAAGAAGTTCCTACTGGAACAGCAAACCAAATACTGAAGGATGCAGGGCTTAAATAAGCCCTCCCCTCAATTTAATATAAATATTTTAATCAAAAAAGAGGTGAACATAAATACTATGAAATATATTTATCCTGCCGTTTTCACTTTCGATACTTCCGATAAAAATTTTCCTAATGGTGTTTATCTGGTAAATTTCCCAGATTTGGATGCCTGCCATACATTTGGTAATACATTGGAAGAAGCGTATAATATGGCAGAAGATGTTTTGAATTTAACGCTTTGGGATATGGAAGAAAGTAAGGAAAATATTCCTGCTCCAAGCAATCCGCAAAATATTAAATATGACGAAAACTCCTTTGTATCTTTAATCAGTGCAGATACTTTAGCTTATAGAAAATTATATGATAAAAAATCTGTAAAGAAGACACTGACTATTCCTGCATGGCTCAATAATTTAGCATTGGAAAGAAATATTAATTTCTCCAATATATTGCAAAACGCCTTAATTAAAGAATTAGGCGTGGAAAATCACTCCT
The DNA here is from genome assembly GCA_900554895.1 of uncultured Megamonas sp. GTDB lineage: Bacteria > Bacillota > Negativicutes > Selenomonadales > Selenomonadaceae > Megamonas > Megamonas gallistercoris. Next base: position 1,578 of record USIX01000053.1, read on the forward strand.
GACAAAAGACCGCTTTTACGGCGGTCTTTTTTTATACGGTGATTAGTTTTAAACTGCCCGTTTCATAGAAATTTCTGTAGACTGCCGTGAAATCCACACTGTCATCGAGTGCAACGCGCCAGTAATACATAAAATCCGCCCGAATAATTCCCGTCGGCGGAGCATTGAAAGTCAGTATGCCGTTTTCACCCAAAGTGTAATTGTTTACGTACTGTTCGTTTACATAAACTCGGAGCGTTTCGGGAATTATATCCGTTACCGGCTCGTAGAAAACATTGTTTACGCCCCATGTGCGTATCAACTGGAAATTTTTTGCCGTGCCGTTGCCCTGCGCAATTACGGCGTTTATCTGTCTGTTATCCTCGTGGTCGAGCCAAAGGAAACTGCCGCCGCCAACGTTGCATAAAAAACCGATTATTTCCTCATATTCGCACTGTTTCAGTCCCGTAAACTGTACATCTATCGTCCATTTCGGATAGGCGCGGTTAGTGATGGATTTGCGCCTGCCGCGCCCCAAAATGACGGAAGTTGTGTTGAAATCGGGTGTTTTAACGGAGTTCCATTTCACTTTTCTGTTCGGAAATATCAATAAGCTCATACCGCCTGTCCCCTTCCCGTGCTTTTGAACGATTGACTTACCAGCCCTTTAACGAGATTTCTGCCGTTTTTCTTAAAAAGTTTTTCGACCGATTTTGCGTCCACCGCGCTGATATTGATATTGTAGCTGTTGCCTGCATTATCATTTATCAGCCCCGCTTTTTCAAAATAGCTTCGATTGAGCGGCATGACGGCTTCTTTATATTTTCCTTCACCAATCATGGCTATCGTCGCACCTGTCGTGATGCCGCCGCTTGCCAGTGCCGGAATACTCGTTGCCGCCGTGAGCGCGCTTGCACCGGCGGAAGATGCCGCAAGTGAGCCGAGCGCAATGGCACTTGTGCCGGGCATGACCATTTCCTTATAAAGTGCCGCCGTCGCCCATGCTGCCGCCTGCTGTGCGGCTAGTGCCGTGGATTTTGCCGCACTTGCCTTTTCCATGCTCTCGCCCATGAGAGAAGCCGTTATCATGCCAGCAAGTTTCTGCGCATAGAAATTGACCACAGTCTGAATGAGTGAAGCTCCTAAATTGCGGATGGCATCGCCCCATGTCTGCGTACCCATGATGAGCGAGTTTATATTTTCGCCGAGGCTGTCGTAAACGGTGCCGTATAAATCGGACATTAGCTGCGCATTGGTGGCGTTTGCCGCCAAAAATACTTCCCTGTAAGTATCCATCATTTCTTTTTGCGCTTCCATATTGTTTAGGCGGATAGCATTTTCCTCTGTTAAAGTTTCACGCAGTTTTTCAAGGCTCATCTGATTGTAGGCACTGTCAAGTTCTGCTTGAATATCTTTGCAGTTTTTATAGGCGTCGATATATTCATCGTAATAATCGTTAAGTGTATTCTGTTTTTCCTGTGCAATATATTTTTCTGCCGCTATTTCATCGTTTTTGCGCTGCTCAAACAGAAAATTTGCCTTAGCAATCATTTCCTCGTTGCCGCTAAGCTGCGCCGCCTGCACCAAATCCTGCGCCTGCCGCGTACTGTCCGTGTATTTCTGCTTCCATTCGTCCAGTTTATCGAGCGCGTCCGATGTATCGAGCCACAACTGCGCCTGTACTTTTTGCGCGCCTTCCATATGGGAAAAATTACTTTCAATTTTAAAGCCGACAAATGATTTATTTAAATCGGTGCTTTTCTTGATGATATCATCATATTCTTCCGAGATATTCTGAACGATTTTTTCCGTTTTATCCGTGATATTTGTGTACAAATTTTGGCTGACTTCCTTGCCCTGCGCCTGAAGCTCCGTGATTTTCTGCTGAAGTTTTTGAATTTCGCCCAGCGATTTATCCGTCTTGACGATAATATCCGCTTTTGCCGTAACGGAAGTATTTTCCGTAAAGCTATTGCCGTTTATGCCGCCTGAAATACTAAGCCCCCGCGCATTGTCCGCTTTAAACATGCCGAGCATCTGCCCTGTTTGCAGCCACAGATTTTTAGCGCGCTCCGTGCCGTCAATCGGGATGGCCGCTTCGGCGCTGTCTTCGGCAAAATACGTTAAAAACGCTCCCTGCGAGTAGATTCCGCCTTTGGCATTATGGGCAGGTTTTCCTGTACTGAAGCCGGAAAAATCCGTTCCCGCTATGCTGTTTATGCCGGAGATGACCGTATTCACCATGTCCAAAAGCCCGTTTAAAACACTTGAACCGATATTATATATCATGTCAAACGCACCGGAGAAAATCTGTACGACACCGTTCCATGCCGTATCCCAGTCGCCTGTGAATACGCCGGTTAAAAACGTTGTGATACCGGTGAAAATATCAATAATGCCGCTTACGATATCGGCGATTAAATCTGCCGCTGTACCGACGATATCCCCGATAAGTCCGAATGTTGTCGTAAAGGAAAATAAAAGCGTACCGCCGACAAATTCCGCTAGTGGTTCAAGTATCGGCATAAGACTTTCCAGCAGAGGACTTAAACTGTTGACAAAATCCGCACCGCTGTCATAAATCCGACCGAAAGCGTCCGAAAAATCCGCCGCCAAATCGGAAACGGTCTGCATAACACTGTCAGCAATGGTACTAAAAAAGTTCATCTCGCCGTCCAGTTCGGAAAATGCCGTAACGGCAAGAGCGATACCGGTACCTATTGCTGCTCCCATGCCGATAATCGGCGCGGCGGCTGCGGCAACGGAGGTAAAGGTGGCAACAAGTGGCGCCGCCACTGCGATAAGTCCCGCTATGGATGCTACCAGTACCCCGCCGATAATTCCGGCAAGCGCACCGAGCGTTATCTTAAGTTCCGGCGGTATCATCTCACGAAATGTTTCGGCAAGTCCGTTTTCTCGCACTGAAGCAAAGAAATCTACAAGAAAAGTGGCAAATTCCTTGAGTAGCGGCATAGCTTCCTGCATTAAAGGAATAATAAGCTCCGTTTCAATCTGTCTGCCGATAAATTCAAAAATCCCGCCTATACTGGATATATTGTCTATCTGCATTTTGGCGAGTGTATCTGCTGTCATATCAGCTTTGTCAGAGATATTGGCAAGAGCCAGAACGCCCTTTGCGCCTAAATCCTCCCACATTGTACCGAATAGATTTACACCAGCAATATTCTGCTCTACAGGGTCGGTCATAGCTGCAAGTGCTGCTACCGTTTCATTAAATGCCTGTTTGGCACTGTCGCCGCCGGCGGCAAAACGTTGTGCCATAGTATCGGCATTCATTCCAATTGCGGCAAAACCTTCCGCCGTTGTTTTACTGCCGTCTTTAACACGGATGTTGAATTCCTTCATAGCATCGCCGACTTTGTCTATACTCCATGCGCCGTTTTGTGCACCGGTAATTAGTATACCGGTAAATTCCTCGGCTGAAAAACCGAGCTGTTTAAACTGAACGGCATATTCATTCATCGTGTCAGCAAGGTCACCATTTTTATTCACGCCGTTTTGCGCTGCCTGCGCCATGAGTGTATATGCTTCCTGACCGCTTATGCCGAACTGTTTTATAAGATTATCGGCAGCGCGTACACTTTCATTCACGTCAATTTCAAATGCGTCCCGTACTAAAAGCGCACCTTGAGCGATATCTTCCAGTGCCGAGCCGTCAAGACCCGTAATCTGTGCCGATATGCCGACGGCATTACCGACATCAAGAAAATCCTGCCCCGCACCGCTGGCATATACATTGCCGACATTTTCCATTAAACCCTGCATTTGCATATCCGTCGCGCCGGTCATCATCTGCAGTTTGCTCATGGCCTGCTGTGCCATATTTATATGCTCGTATAGAGCACTTGCCGCCGCTATCGCCCCTGCAAATACGGCACCGCCGCCTAAAATATCGCTAGCGTTCAAATCATCTATGGAAGATTTGGCTTTATTAATGCTCTGTGTAAGCTCATCCATATTCTGTTTGGCTTTTGTACTAAGCGAAGTAAACGAGGATGTGGCTTTTTTTATAGCTAAGGACAGTTTATCCATGCCGCTTTTCGCCTTGCCGGATGCAGATTGCACTTCACGCCCCGCTTTTTGCATGGCTTCTTCCAGCTCCGCCGCACTTTTTCTGCCTGCCATGCCGAAAGAATTTATATCACTTTTCGCCTTGCCGAGAGAATTTTCCAATGCTTTACTATCACCGGATATCACGACTTCTATTTTTTTATCACTGTCTGCCACTGTTTTCACCTCCTCTTAAAGCTCTGCGCCAGTAATCCACTTCACTTTTCGACATTCTGCCCGCTCCGTTAAATCTGCCGTCAGGAAATAAATCATTCAATGTTAAATTCTTTTTAACGATTTTTCCAGCAGTATTTACGACGGGCAGTGTTACAAATTCCGCCAGCAGATTTTGCATCTGTCGGTATTTAAACACATAGCCGTCAATCAGATTTACCGCGTCAAAAACGGTCATTTCGCCAATTTGAGCAGAAGTATACCCCATTATAAATAAATCTCTAAGCAGATTATTTTCCACCCAGTCGGCGAAACTAATCATTTTTTTTCGTCTGTGTCTTCATCTGCACCAATCATTTTAGCTTTTTCGATTACATCTTCAAATAGGCTTACTTTGCCGCCTGTAAGTCCGGATAAACCGATAGTACCATAAACAAGTCCCGCCAGTTTTACATAACCGTCTTCATTTTCCTGAATGTACTGTGCCACCCAGTTTCGTACTTTTTTTAGGTCCAAAAGCTTATCCTCATATTTTAAACCAACCCAAACTGCATGAATTAAAGTGTCAAAAGAAAATCTCGAACCTTGACTCATCCATGTCATTATATTTTTCTCCGGTATATATGCTTCAAGTTCTAAAATGCCATTTATATCAAATCTCATTTTGCGGTCCTTGCCGCCGATGAAGATACTTACTGTTTTATCTATTTTGCTCATAATCTGCCTCCTATCCTAATTTTGCCGTACCGATTATAGCTTTACCGAGTGCCGCCGTAGAGCGCGGGTCCGGCATATCTTTATAATATGTCGGCGTTTCCGTTATTTTTAATTTAACACTGACCGTTGCTATATCGTCATAAGAAGTTTCATCCGAAAACTCCGAGACAACACACCAGAAGCGTTCGGATTCTCCTTTTTGGTGCCAGCGCAGAACATCTATTTTCTGCCCTAATCTATAGGCTTCTTTCAGTTGCTGGTAGCCTATATCGTAAGGATAAATTACAATGTCCGCCGTGATTTCACCTGTTCGGATGCCGACTTCCCAGTCTCCGAACTCTCCGCTTGTTTTATTGCTGGCATCAAGTTCACTTCTGGTATCGCTCATATTCGCCGTGCGCTGGCCGCCTATACGTTCCCAGCAGGGCGTTTCATATGTTGCGCTGTCATCGGCACTGTAATTTATAAATAAATATACCTCTTTACCAAGTTCCGCTCCCGTATCGAGCGGTTTTGTCACAAGTCCCATTATATTTCCTCCGTTTCAAATTCAACTGTATACATAATAAGCGTCCTGCCGACAGTGTTCATACCGGCAGGCGTTCCGAAAATAATGCGGTCGACTGAGCTAAATAGTGCCCAGCCGCCAAGTGAATAATCTTTTGCAAGTATTTCCCGAATGTGAAGGGCCATATTTTCCACAGGACGCGTTTTCAGTTCCTCACCTTTAGGGTTAGGGCAGATAATATCTATGCCGTAGACGGCTTTTGCCTTGGATATCGTTTTGCCTGTATTTTGAAATTCCAGACTGTCGCAGTAGACAAGACCGGTCGTTTCTTTCGGGAAAACGGCACCTAAGACTTTTTCCTCCCATTTTATCTCTGGCATTTCCTGCTTTAACAGCTCCAGAATATAGTTGGAAATATTATGCAGCATGTATTTTTCCATCAGGCGCGGGATAAATTAATTATCCCTACACCTGCCTTTCCTTGCGGTGCTACATCATCTGCGGCAAAATCCTCAAAACCGAGTTTGCTTTCCAAATCCTGTATAAGCTCATCGTAGAGTTTGTATTTTTGCAGATAGATATCTTCCGTCCTTTTACCGTCCGTCATAACGGTGGTATCACTTCCCACCATATCCAAAGCACACTCACGGCAGGCAAGCAATGCACCGAGCCGCTTTACTCGGTTTGACGGCGGGAAGCGGATTTCATCAATGACCAAATTAAAAGAGTATGCCTTATCAGTTAAATAAGAGTTGGCATACTCTATATGTTTATCCAAAGGATTTAAAATATTGTCCGTGATATCGTCAATGGTGATAAAAGTTAAACTCATATTCTACCCCATTTCTTTAATTGCATTTGCGACTGCATTTTCAAAGCGGCTTATTATATTGCTTCGATGATGCTTTAGTGCGTTGTAAATAAACGGGTCTTCTTTCGTACCTGGATGATTTACTCTTCTGGCGAATTTTAGTTTATTGCCTTTGACAAAGCGGAGCGACTGTTTTAAAAGCGGCACGATAACGTGTCTGTCCGTTCCTGTATGCAGATAAACGGTTACCTCGCGCGTTGTACCGACGACACCTTTAAAATACGTGCCGTAGCTTGCCGCCGTTTCGATACTTCTTTCCGCTTCGCCCGTTCTCGTTATAAAGCGGTGGTGCTCTCTGGCGTATTCCTGCACATCACGCAGGGAAATATCCAAAGCTTCTTTAAGTTCAACTTGAACATTTTGAGAAAAGCTGTCCAGATTGCGCGTTACATCATCCAGACCTTTTATTTTTATATCCATAATCAGCCTATAAGACGGCAGGCAAGGCGTGGGTCCAAAATAGCCGTACCGCAAAGCATATCAATGGAAACAACATCTTTTTTGTGAGTGATATCATAATCCATAGTTACGCGCAGACCGAAGCCGTCATAATTCACAATAGAAGATTTTACTCCGCCTTCCGGCAGTTCCAAAGAACGGGTAACGAGTGCAAAAGCATTTTTATGAAAAGCCAAATTCTGCTCGCCTGCACCCGCCAAAGTAACAGCGGCATTTGCTTTTGCCTGCATTTTAAGCCCCGGATAGATGCTGACGGTGATATCGTTTTCACTGGCTTCTGCCGCTTGTGTGATTAAATACTGTGCCGTGTCGCCGTTTATCGTAATGATATCGCCCTTTACGAGATTTCCGGTAAGCGTCGTATTAGTCAAAGTAATTGTCGTCGCTCCGATTTCCGCCTGTGTCTTTACTTTACAGCTACCCAGCGTTCCGCTTGTATGCGTCTTTATGTTTTGGTCCATAAATGTATCAAAGCCGAGAATTTTTCCCATGCTAGCATTGCGGAGAGCTTCCGTAGAACCGGATTTTTCCGCATTTAAAATCGGCGGCAATACTACATAATCGGCATAAGCTCCCGGACTTAAAACCATACGGCGGTTATTATTCGGCACGGCATTTTGATTTAATACCTTGCCGCAGTTGGCAATATCCTTTATATCGGCTGTAGCACTTCTTGCCACAAAATTATTTATACCGCTGTATAAATCGACAAGATACGTATCTATTTTCTGAGCGAAAGACTGCATGGCAGGCGTGATGAACTGCCTGCTGAAGTCAGCAATGTCCAGAGTTTTCTCTTTTGCTGTTACGGCAAAGGATACATCAAGATGTTTATCCATTTTTACAGACAGACTCTGTTCTTTTGCGTCCTGCACTTCAATTTCCTCAATAAATTCCTTAGCTTCAAATTCAGCCGGTTTTCGTATGGTGATAGTATCACCAACCTTATTGAATTCACCGGAATAATCGCGGTGAACAAGACTTGCCATTACAGTATTATTGCGAAGTACCATTAATGCCTCTTTAGCGATAATGGACGGGGTTAAAATTTCATTTGCCATTTACATCACTCCTTGTTTGAATTTCTGTATTGCATATATTCTTTGATATTCATGTCACTTAACTGCTGCACCGTCATTTTTGCTCCGCCTTCCGCACCGGCTTTTGAACCGGCACCGGGCTGAATATTATTTTTAACGGCGCTCGGATTTGCTTCAAGCCATGCCTTTACACCGTCGGCTATGGATATTTCCTTATTGTCCTTGCCCATAAAAACAAGGCTGTCGTCATCTTTTGCCGCCACACTGCCCGCCAAAACTTGTGCAAAGGTCTCCGGCATAATGGCATTTCCTTTTGTAAGTTCCGACATCAGTTGTGTGTTGATACTTGTTTTTATGCGTTTATCGCGTTCGGCTTTGGCTTTAGCTTCGCTTTCCTCAAATTTGGTTTTAAATTCATTGACTTGGCTGGCAAGTTCCGTTACCTGTTTTGCCAGTGCATTCGGGTCATTGCCTGTTTTTTTGATTATATTCAGGGTGGATACCACTTTTTCCAGTTCATCAATGTTGTTCACTCCCAGCTTTTGCAGGATTTCGCCACTTTTATCAGTTTTTTTATTTTCGTCGATAATCCCCTGTAAGGAAGAAATCATTTCCTGTCCGTTTTCCACGCTGCCGAGTGCGCCGAAAATCTGCGCTAGTGTATATTTCATTTACTTCACTCCTTTTATTCTGCGGCAATAACTCCAGCATTGCGCAGTGCCGCCAAAATAGCGTTTATTTTATCTTTTTCATCACCGCCTGCTGCGTCCGCGATAGCCGCCTGTTGTGTTAAACCGCTGTCGCCCGTATCGCCTTTATCACCTTTTGTTCCCTTGAGATTTTTAAAAGCGAATGCAAATGTACGCGCCTGTTCTGTTCCGCCAAGTGTTACAGTTACTTCCGGCGTACCTGTATTGGCGTCAACGGTAGCCGTGGCCGATGTAATGGTTGCCGCTGCTCCGTCTGTCCCAGGGTTGCCTGTATCGCCCTTATCTCCTTTTTCTCCCGGTGCGCCGTCTGTCGGTTTGTTAATGTAGGTGAGTTTGCCGTCTGCACCCAAAGATAAAATCTGTCCGTTTGTGCCTTCTGTAACAGGTTTATCAAGTTTAGTCGAAACTGTCGTATTGAGTTCAGTAATAGCACTGTCATTTGCCGCCACGCCTGCTTCAATATTGTTTACGCCTTCTGCTGTTAAAGTTTCTCCGGTAATCCAAGTTTTCTTTGTATACATGAAAATTCATCCTTTCAAAATAAAAAAATAATTAAATCCACAATAAAAAAACTTCAATCATTCTACATATCATCACCTCCTAAAAAAATCGCATAAAAAAACTGCCTACCAAAAAGTAAGCGGTTCATTCTTTTATTATTTTTATCCCGTATTGCTTAGCTATAAAATTTTCCACGCGACAGCCGCGGTATTTCTGCCATTCGCCGATAAAATACGCACCGTCCGCCTTGCCCAGCTCCATAATGCTTCTGCCTAAATAATAAAGCGGTGCTTTAATATATTTCTTATCTGCATCCTCTTCAAAAATAGTGCTTAAAATTTCTATTTCTTCATCAGGATACTGTTTCCTGATGATTGAAACAGCCTGCGCTCTTTCAGCCTTAATCTGCGCTATGGATTTATTGCGCATAGGCTGAGATATAAAAATCTTCATGTTTTCCCTCCTAAATGGGTATAAAAAAACCACCTGCATAATCTGCAAGTGGTTTTCGCGCCGGTCCCCGTAGAGATACCGGAGCTCCTAAATAAGATTTTAATACAACTAAAAATTGTATTCAATTAAATCTTTTTTTGATATTATTTTTTGATTTACTAAATCTGTTAAGGATTTTCCATCAAAGAACGGCATAGTAACAGCTTCATCAATATTTTTAGCTATAGTATCATTATCTTCACCGTACCACATTATAAATTTAGAATAAGACATCGGGTCAATACCGCATATCTTCCCTTTGTACTCAAAAGAAAAGACACTGAATGATTCTAAAATACTATTTTTTATATCCGATATTTTCATAATATATCTTCAACCTCTTTTCTTTCATCATCAGTTAATTCTCTAATTGTTCTATTAACAAGTTTTCCTTCTTTATCATAAATATAATCGTGAGCATGTTCGCCATGTTTTCCATAGGGATGATTTTTGGCGTTACCATGATTATTATTAGCTATTTGTTTATATTGACGACCTTTCTCATCATAAAAATTTCGTTCTATTCCACCTTTACTACTAATTCGTTCAGTTATAGCGTTAGGTTGAGCAAATAAAGTAATTTTACTTACTTTTATTATATCATTTTTCAACTTAATATTTAAATCTTTCAGCCGTGTTTTTGCGTAATCAGTGGAATAATTTCTGGCATAATTACGCCAGTCGGCACCGTTTTGCCAGGCTTTTAAGCCGTCCAAGCCGAGAACTTTATACTGCTCTTGCTTTGATAGGGATTTGAGCCATTTGTCACCTGCTTCTCTAATGTTGTCTTTTGGCGTTTTGCCTTTGAGTTCGGATTTATAAACGGGGGCAAGATGACAAAGGCAATGCGGATGAACGGGCAGATTAGGTATTTTATCTTTCGGAAAAACACCTTTGTTTTTCTCGTTCCATTACGATTTCCATATTTTCTCCTCCTAAATGGGTATAAAAAAACCACCTGCATAATCTGCAAGTGGCTTAATCTAAATGATTAGGGCAATTCATACATATTTCTTCAAAATTTTTAACATTAATTAATTCTTTTTCTGCTGACCATCTAGGAGCCATATGTTCTGCTACCATTGCACAATCAAAACAGTCGCCTAATTCAATTATCTGATTATTTATTAAAGGACAACGCACATATTCATGATTTCCAAACTCATTTACAATTTCAAGACAGTTAGGATTTTCTTTTATATCAATTATTTTTAGTGCCATATTCTTCAACTCCTTTAATAAAATTCAAAGTATTTTCATCGTATTGGTTCCTACTATAACTTGTTCTAATTAATTTTTTCTTAATATCTATATAAGTTGAACCATTACTGCCTATATAACAATAGTACTGTCCATTCCAACGAATTAAAGTACATATAGCTTCGTTTATAAAGGTTTCCGCTTCCTGTCTTGTTACATTATGGTCGCGTTCCTTGTTTATATGATTGTCATCAAAAGATAAGTCGTTAAACGGTATTTTTAGTTTTTCCGGCGGGTATTTTACCTGTTCAAACTTTATTTTATATTTTTTAGCTAATTCTTCTATCTTCTCTTTTATTATACCATTTTCCGGCTTGATATTTAAGTCTTTCAGCCGTGTTTTTGCGTAATCAGTGGAATAATGTCTTGCATAATTGCGCCAGTCAGCACCGTTTTGCCATGCTTTTAAACCGTCTAATCCCAGAACTTTATACTGCTCCTGTTTTGGCAGAGATTTGAGCCATTCGTCGCCTGCTTCTTTGATGTTGTCTTTTTGCGTTTTGCCTTTGAGTTCGGATTTGTAAACGGGTGCAAGATGACAAAGGCAGTGCGGATGAACGGGCAGGTTCGGTATTTTGTCTTTCGGAAAAATTCCTTTGCCGAGCCCGTACATATCGGCTTTGGCGTACATATCGCAGATATCGAAAACGGGGTGGCGGCTGGCTAATTTCCATTTATGTGCTATTACACGCTCATTGTCCTCATATTTTCTCAGATAACCGTCAAGCCATGCCCGTGCGCTCTCGGTCCTTGCGATGCGCTCCGCTGTGTAGCGAGTTTTTTCCTCGACAGCAACTTTTACGGCGTTTTCAAGGGCTTTTTCGGAATGTTTTTCTACTGCGTCAATAAGCTGTGAGTATGCCGCTTTGAGTGCTTTTGTCGGCGCGCCGTTTTTAGCAAGGTGGTCAACTTTGCGCCTTGTCTGCCGGCAAAGTTTCGACAGTCCCGGAAGGTCGGAGCGTCTGGCAAATACCGCTAAATCATTGATGTATTTCGGTAGTTCCTGCTTGCGGATTACGTTATCTGAAGTATTGTAACCGTCATAAAGCTTCATTGCGGTTTGATGGGCGTGCCTGTTCAGTGCAATCTGCGCCTGCACTGTGCTAATTATATTTTGACGCATCTGTTTTTGCGTGCCGTGCAGTTTTTCCGACAACTTCATGCCGGAGCCGTCCCATTCACTTTCAAGCGGCTTTAACAGCGGTATAGTTTTCACGCCTGCACCGATTGCTGCGCCCTCTCTTATCGCCGTTTCAATATTTTCTGTCAGAAAATCGTTTAAGCCTACGTTGACAAGTGCCTGATTTACGGCTTTAGTCAAATTCCAGCCGTCGTTGATGTATCCTAGCAGCGTTTCAATGAGTTTCGGCGCAAGCTCGCCGTATTTGGTCGTAAATTCCGCGATAACGCTCTGTACAGGTGAGTTCATTATTCATCACCTACTAAATTGCCGCCAATCGGCGGATTACTCTGCATTTTATTTTCCTGCTGCTCTTTAAGCGAAGATACCACTTCATCAAAACGCAGCGCATCCATATCCGGAAAGCATACGGTCAGAACCTTTTTAAGC
>USIX01000054.1 GCA_900554895.1 uncultured Megamonas sp.
TTCAAAAACTCGCTACGCTCAAACAGTTTGAACTAAAATCACAGCTAAAAAATCCTAATCTTCAATAGCCTTACGGCTACCAGAAAATATTCTAAAATGCGGAATAAATTTAACGTGATTATTTCTGTTAGTGCTGACAGCTCAATTTTAATTCTTGCTGAGAAACCGAAGCACGAACCAAATTCCAAGCGTTTCGAGCCGTTGTATCGACTAAATTTATAGAAGTGACTAGAAGGCTTGCCCAGTGCAGCGGTAGCGAAACGTTAAAAGTTTTTTTATGATAGCTCTTTACGATTTATCGTTTAGAGATATCTTATACCTTTAGGTGATTTTGGGGTTCGTTTTTCTTTTGACTTTTCAAAAGAAAAATGAACCCCAAATGGAAATTTAATTTTTTTCTAATGCTGCTCTAATAATTATATGGTATTATAAAAAAAATGAAATTGATAAACATCAAAAATCAAATATAAAGGGAGGTTTTTATATGTACAAGAAATTATTGATTGCACTGAGTTTCGCTTTTGTTATCGGTGTTCCGTTTGTCGGTGCCAGTGAAGTACAGGCTGCACCGCCACCGCCGCATCACCGCATGGGTCCGCCGCCACCGCGTCATCATGTTGACCCGCCAGCTCCGCCGGCTGAGATTACGCTGGAAAGACTGCGCCGGGGTGAAAGACCTGTTCCGCCTCCACCGCCACCTCCTCCACTGCGTCCGCATCATCACAGATAAACTTATAAAGAGCCAGACATTAAATTGCAATGTATTTAATGCTATGGCTCTTTATTAATGAAAACAAGATGATTAGAGGTTATTATGAATTATTTATTAAAAATTTTTACCGTTCTTTTTATATGTATAATACTGTTTAACGGTACGGTTTTTGCCGGTATCAGTGAACAGCCTGTTTTTAAAGGAAATACTTTAAAACAAGGGGACTGTATCGGCATTGTCGCACCTGCTTCGGGTATGGACGGCTTGGATATTTCTCCGGCGGTACATAAACTGCAAAGCTGGGGTTACAAAGTAAAACTTGCGCCGAATTTGTATAACCAATCAGGCTATCTTGCCGGAAGCGATAAGGAACGTGCCGCTGACTTGAATGCGTTTTTTGCCGACGATGAAGTTAAGGCGATTTTGTGTCTGCGCGGCGGTTACGGCAGTGAACGTATTTTGGATTTACTCGATTACGAAATGATAAGACAGCATCCGAAAATGCTTATCGGTTACAGCGATATAACGGCATTGCATGCAGCTTTATGGGAAAAATGCCGCCTGGTCGGCGTGCATGGAGCGATGGTCATCGATATCAACGACAACTCGCCGAATTATACGGATGAACAGCTCAAACACGGGCTTTCTTCCACCGTTATAAGCAGCAGCGGTACATTTATTCTGCCGGAAGACCATCGGCTGGAAGTTTTACGCGAAGGAACGGCTGAAGGCAGACTGATAGGCGGCAATTTAAGTGTAATCGCTGCGCTTTGCGGTACACCGTATGCTTTGAACGGCACCGACTGTATTTTATTTTTAGAAGAAGTAGGTGAAGATTCCTATGCTATCGACCGCATGATGTGGCAGCTATGGCAAAGCGGAATTTTAAAAAATGTAAAAGGTATTGTCATCGGCAATCTGCGCCGCTGCGAACCACTTACCCCGCAGCCGTACGACTATTCCGTAAAACAGGTTTTTGCCCATTATGCCGAACTTGCCCAAATACCGCTACTCTACAATCTGCCGGTAGGTCATGGTTCTGTCAACGGTTTTCTGCCGCTGGGCGTCAAAACGAAAATTATTGCCGACTACAATAATCCGCAACTGATTATCACCGAAAATTATGCCGAAAAATAAGCTTCATGGTATAATATTTTTCGATATAATTACTATTGAAGGGATTTGATTAAATGTTACCATTGAATTCGCAAAAAGCCATGTTTTCGGCAGAAGAAGCGGCTGTTATCCGCTTTACACTCAATGTGTTTCTTCAAACGGATTTTTCCGGACTTACATCTAAAGAAGAAGAAACGAAAGCTAAAAATTCAGCTAAGGAAATAATCGACAAAATAACGGCAGGCGTAAACGATTTTAAATTCAGAGAACTCTGCGTCATGGCAGGAGCTACGGATAATATTATTTCTTTGATTGAAGACGGCGAGACTTTCGGCATCAGCAAAACGCAGCTGGACAATTGTAAATTCTTTTTGCCATCCATCAAGCAGAAACTCATTGAACTCGTAAAATAATTTTTTTGATACCATTGACTTGAAGTAAACTCTAAATGCTATAGTATATACAAATTTTACTTTGATTTTACATTAAGGAGTATACTACTATGATAATTGAGGTGATTTCATGAAAAAATGGGGAATAGTTTTAATTGTTATCGTTATTGCGGCAGTGATTGCGGTTATGAATTATGCACCGCTGAAAAATAAAATAGCACAGCAGTTCTTTGCTACAAAAGTTTATGCCCTGCTCAACAACGATGAGGTTATGAATTTGCATCAGGTCATTACCAGGGATAGCACAGACAGTCGAACCATTATGTGGCAGTCATTAAATGACCGTGATGATTTTATACTGGAATACGGCACTGATACAAAAGGCGATTTGATGTCTGCAGAACCGGCAAAATCCGTGCTGGATATCGACGGCAAGCAGATTTATGTTTACAGCGTAAATTTGACCGGCTTACATCCGGATACCGAATATAATTACCGTGTCGGCTATGCGGACAGCCGTACGAATTGGTACAATCTGAAAACGGAAAACAGCACGAATGATAATTTTAAGGTTCTGATTTTCCCGGATTCGCAGTCAAATGAATATACGGACTGGAAAAATGTTGCCATGAATGCATGGCAAAACAATCCGGACAGCAGTTTTTTCATCAATATGGGAGATTTGGTCGACAACGGCTATGATTTATCACAGTGGAACGCCTGGTTTGAAAGCGTATCAGATATGAATACGAAAATTCCGGTAGCACCGGTGCAGGGCAATCATGAATTCTATACGACCGACTGGCAGGTGGATTTGCCGATTGCCTATAACAGCTTTTTTGATTTACCGTCAAACGGTACGGATAAATATAAAAATCTGTACTATTCTTTCGATTACGGCGATGTTCATTTTACAGTTCTCAATACGCAGGATGATGAAATCAAGGAATACGAACCTGATTTACTGCAGGATGAAATAAACTGGCTTCGTCAGGATTTAGCTTCTACGACGAAAAAGTGGAAAATTGTTTTAATGCACCGAGACATTTTAAACTACAGCCGCGATGCCGCGCCGCTTGACGGTGTAAGCTTTTCCCGCCACGGCGAAACATATATGCCGATTTTTGACGAATATAATGTTGATGCAGTGCTTACCGCTCATTTGCACACATATCGCCGTCGTGCACTGCTGCGTGATTTTACACCGAGCGATCAGGGAACGCTATATATTCTGACCGGTGTTGCCGGCAATGTGCGCTATCCGAGCCTATGGCATGAAAATCCGCTGGACGAATATGTTCCGCCGCAGCCTGAAACAGATAATTACATGATTATGGAAGCATCTGAAAACAGTCTGACTTTTACGGCTTATCTGCCGGATAATACGCAAATGGATACGATAACAATTCAAAAATAAAAAAAACAATCTATGTTTCAATTCAGAAGCATAGATTGTTTTTTGTTATTTCAGTTTTTCGGCTACATGCAAAAGAGCAGTAAGTTCTTCTTTGCTGAATTGATATTTTTCGCCGCAAAAATGACAGCAGACTTCGGCATGTCCGTCATCAATCAGTGATTGCAGGTCAGCTTTGTTCAACGTTACGAGCATATCCTCTATACGATGTTTGGAACACTGACATTTAAACGATAAATCCGTCGTTGTGAGATATTCAATATCAAAACCCTGCAGCAGCTGAGCGATAATGCCGCGCGCATCCAATCCTTCATGTACCATAGTGGAAACAGGTTTTATTTTACCGAGATTTTCTTCCAATCTGGCAATCGTTTCTTCGCTGGCATCCGGCAGCGGCTGAATAATAAACCCGCCTGCGGCTGCCGCTTTTAAATCAGTATCGACTAGTACGCCGAGTCCTACGCTTGACGGAGTCTGCTCAGAAATATATAAATACGATGTTAAATCTTCGGCAATTTCTCCTGTTACGATTTCACAACTGCCGGTAATCGGGTCCTTCAGTCCCGTAAAACGGGTAACAGATACAATTCCGGCACCGATGCCGCCGCCGACGTCAAGCTTGCCCATACTGTTTAACGGCAGGTTGACCTGCGGATGCTGAACGTACCCGCGCACAAATCCCTCCGGTGTAGCATCAGCTACGACATTTCCGAGCGGACCGTCGCCGGTAAATTTCACAGTCAGACATTCTTTATTTTTCAAATTAGCAGCGAGAAGCAGTGCTCCCGTCATAGTGCGGCCCAATGCCGCTGAAGCAACAGGATAGCATTCATGGCGTCTAATTCCTTCATTCACCAGATTTGTCGTAACGGCGGCATGAACACGTACGCCGTCAGCAATAGCTTTAACTAAATGGTCTTTCATTTTTTCCTCCCAGATAAATTATATATTATAGTATATCATACCTTTTTAATCAGTTTGGCACAATTTGATTGAACCGGGCAATTTTCTTTATCGGTATAAAGAAAAATAAACGATAAACAGAGATTTATTTCATTTTACGCCTGAACGGTACGGAAAGCAAACCGAGTGCCAAAAGAACAATGACAAGTCCCGTAAAAGACAGCACCGTCGGTATTTCGGCGAAAAAGAATACACCGAAGAACATGGCGGCTACCGGTTCACTGGAAGCAAGTATTGCTACTTTGCCGGCTTCAATATAATTTAATGATACGGTGAACAGTATATATGGCAAAATAGAAGTAACAAGTGAATGTAAAAGAAAGAAACTTCCCATTTCAAACGGCGCGCTTTCAATGATACCGCCGATTGTCCGCCAGTCGGCAAACGGCACTAAAACGATACCGACAGCAAGCAGACTGTATGCGGTAATAGTAAATGAATGGTATTTTTTCATCATGCCGATTTTGGAAAATATACTGTACGTACCGTAGAAAAATGCACCGAGCGTACCGATAAACAATCCGAACGGCGTCCATTTCACGCTGCCTATTTCCTCCAGTACGCCGCTTGATAGAACACAGCCGATTAAAGCCAGAATTACACAGATAATTTTCTGCTTCGTAAGCTTTTCCCTGAAAATAACAGCAGCTAAACCGAGTACGAATACAGGTGCAAGACAGAGCAGAACAGCAGCAAGTGATAAAGTCAGTTCATTAATGGCTTCATTGTAGCACAGATTTAAGCCCAGCATACTGAAAATACCCGCACAGAGAAATATCCATAAATCAGATAATTTTATTCGCAGCAGTTTTTTATCTATAATGAACAGACCGGTAAATATAATAATCACGGCAGGAATGACCCTGCTTTCCACGATAGTCAGACTGTTCATGCCCAGCTCAGTAAAAATCCGCACAAAAACGCCGGCTGCGCCCCACATAATACCGGATAAAACCGGTAAAAGCTGTATCATAAAAAAATTTCCTCCTTTTAATTCACTGATTTTGCCTCTGATATTTCGGTACGAAGTAAGCGAGAATAAAACAGATACCGGCTATGATAATATTAATCAGGTAAACATGATTTAAGGCAAAAAATAAAGCTTCACGCAACAAAGCATAATACATCGGCGCAGTATTATCATAAAAATCCTGCATGGTAACACCGGCCAAATTATGCCCATTAATAAAAATATCGGCATAAATATTGACAACGGCACCGAGTATGGTAACACCAATCGTCTGTGCCAGCGTACGTGTCAGCATATTGAGTCCGACGGCAGCGCCGCGTTTATCGTATGATACAGAGTCCTGTACAATAAAAGTAAGTGTATTGAGTGTACCGGAAAAACCGAAACCGAAGAAAAATACATATACCGCCATCCGCCAGAGCGGTGAATTAATCTGAAGCGAATTTATCAGACAACAGCTGAAAATCAAAATAGCACAGGCTGTCATGACGATATATTTTGCTTCAAATTTTTTCATAAGGCGGGCAAGTGAAACGGAACTCAGAAACCATGCGGCTGACGTGCCGATTAAAGATAAACCGGCAACTGTCGCACTGTAACCCATAATGGACTGAATGTGCAACGGCAGATAAACACTGTTGGCTATCAAAATAAAAGAAACACCGAAAGTAATAGCATTGACAATCAGAGAATTTCTGTTAAGTATAAACAGCGGAACAATCGGCTCCAGCGTTTTCGTTTCCTGTAAATAGAAAATAATACCCGAAAAAAGCGCAATAATAAATAAAATCATGCTGAACATAAAATCATCGCTTATTGTCATTACGCCGTAAAGAAATGAGCCTATGGCAACGGAAAGTAAAACCGCACCGAGATAATCGATTTGAGGGTGTCCCTCACGTTTCTGTTCATGTACATAGCGGCTGAGAATATAAATACAAAAGATACCAAAAGGGATATTGACGAAAAATATCCAGTGCCATGACAGATAATCAATTAAAAAACCGCCGAGCAGCGGACCGATAAGTCCGGCGATACCCCAGACTGTACTGATGCCGCCCTGAACAACGGAACGCTCCTCCAATGTAAAAATATCGCCGATTATTGTAAAGCCTATTGTTAAAATTGCTCCTGCTCCCATTCCCTGTACGATGCGGAAAAGCACGAGCTGAAGCATACTCTGCGCCAATCCGCACAGCATACTTCCAGCAAGAAAGATTAAAATGCCGATGATGAACATGCGTTTTCTGCCGTACAAATCGGCAAGTTTACCGTAAATCGGTGTGGAAACGGCACTGGCGAGCAGATACAGCGAGAAAATCCAGCTAATCATTTCAAAATTGTGCAGACTTTTAACAATTACCGGTGCAGCTGTAGACACAACAACGCCTTCAAAAGCACTTAAAAATATAGCGATTAAAATGGCAAAAGCAATTTTCTTTTTAGTTTTGCTCATAAAAACCTCCTTATTGACAGTATCAACAAAAAGAAGATTTACCGCAAATAAGCGATAAACCTTCTTTTATTTATTGTTTGCCCGTTATATCGGCCGATATAATGAGTCAATCGATTTTATTTTTCGAGCAGTGCCATAGCTATTTTTTCACTCGTAATCGGCAGTTCCTTAAACCAGATGCCGGTGGCATTGTAGATAGCATGGGCGATTGCCGGCGACGGTGTATTGATTACGATTTCACCAATGGATTTTGCACCGTACGGACCGGACTGTTCGTAGCTATTTTCAAAAACAACGCGCAGTCTGCCCATATCAAGGCGAGTAGGAATTTTGTACTGCATTAAGGAATTTTCCGCTACCGTACCTTTATTATTGTACGTTACTTCTTCATACAGTGCCATACCGATACCCTGTACAATACCGCCTTCCGTCTGTACGCGGGCAAGGTTCGGATTAATCGGCGTACCGCAGTCAACGGCAGCGCAGTAATCGAGAATTTCCACATGACCTGTTTCTTTGTCAAGTTCGATTTCTACAGCTCCTGCCATAAAAGGCGGCGGTGAAGACGGCATACTGTTTGTTACCGTATTTACAAGTTCATCATTATTGCCGCACATGGAAGCGATGGCGATATCCCGAAGTTTTACGCTTTCTCCCGTCTGTTTGTTTAAAACGGCTGCGCCGTCAAAATCCGTATCTGCCGCATCACATTTAAGCATTTTGGCGCCGAATGCCTTTATTTTTTCAATCAGACCAAGAGCCGCTTTTTCCGTAGCTTTTCCCGTTACATAAGTTGTGCTGGAAGCATACGAACCGGAATCATACGGTGTTGCAGCCGTATCTGCGGCGCAGACTCCGATATCCTCCATCGGGCACATAAGCGTCTCAGCGGCAATCTGCGCCAAAATCGTATCACAGCCTGTTCCCATGTCGGCTGAACTGAACGACAATGTATAGTTGCCTTCGTCATTCAGTTTTATGCTGGCGGAGCCGACATCAACATTACTGATACCGGACCCCTGCATGGCCATAGCAATACCGACACTTCTGATTTTGCCGTTTCCCATATCGCGTGCCGGATATTTTTTCTCCCAGCCAATCATCTGTTTGCAGCGTTCCACACAGCGGTTAAGAGCACAGCTCGTCGCCGTTTCACCGTAATAGGCAGGCATAACATCGCCCTCGCGTACCATATTCATCTCACGCAGTTTAATCGGGTCGATATGAAGTTTTGCCGCCAGTTCATTCACTGCACTTTCCACAGCGAAAATTCCCTGCGTCGCACCGTAGCCGCGATAGGCACCGGCACTCATTTTATTTGTGTAAACAACATCGTATTTGAAGCGAAATGCTTTTAAGCCGCGGTACAAAGGTATGGATTTGTGACCGGAAAGACCGACAGTTGTCGGCCCGTGTTCACCGTAAGCCCCCGTATTGGAAAGCGTGTATACGTCAATAGCCTCGATTTTGCCGTCTTTCGTTGCACCGACGCGTACTGTAACTTCCATCTCATGACGTGGTGAAGAAGCTATCTGGCATTCCGTGCGGGTGAAAATCATTTTGGACGGTCTGCCCGTTTTATACGTTACGAACGCCGGAAAAACTTCCGCTACTACAGTCTGCTTAGCACCGAAGCCGCCGCCAATGCGCGGTTTTGTAACACGGATTTTCGACTGCGGTATATCAAGCGCATGGGCTACGATACGACGCACATGATAAACAATCTGCGTGGAGCTGATTACGTTCAATTTGCCGTAAGTATCCATGTAGCAGTAAGTGCAGAACGGCTCCATCATTGCCTGCTGACATGCTTTCGTATGGTATACGCCTTCCACGACAACATCACAGCCGGCAATCACTTCATCCACGTTACCGCCGCTTTCACAGCCGCTGGCACACAGGTTGCGCTTATTGTCCGCACCTACCGGCGCAAGTGAACGCCAGCTGTCTTCCGGATGAACAAGATTTTTATTGTCTTTTGCCTGACGAAAATCAAGCAACGGTTCCAACACCCGATATTTTACCTTTATCATCTTCAAAGCCCTGTCAACAGCCTGTTCCGTTTCACCGGCAACAATAGCCACCGGATCACCAACATAGCGGACATGCCGGTCAAGGATTAATCTGTCGTACGGGCTTGGTTCCGGATAAGTCTGACCTGCCATGGTAAAACGTTTCTGGCTTACATCATTATATGTGTATATGCCTACAATCCCCGGCACTTTTGCAGCTATCACCGTATTGATATTTTCTATAATTGCATTGGCATGAGGACTGCGCAGGACTTTAACGATAAGGCAGTCGTGCGGCGCAATATCATCAAGATAAACCGGTTTGCCGGTAACCAGTGCCATGGCATCGGATTTCATAATCGGCTGATTTACGTATTTCATGCCTCTGCACCTCCGTTTTTATAATTCAGAAAGGCACGAATGCCTCGCAGTTGCCCTTCGTAGCCGGAACAACGGCACAGATTTCCCGCCAGATATTCCAAAATCTGCTCATCGGTCGGATTGGGATTTTCCCGAAACAGTGCAATGGCATTCATAATAAAACCCGGATTGCAGAAACCGCACTGTTCCGCACCCTGATTGGCAATAAATGCGCCAAATTCGGCTGCTTCATCCTGTAATCCCTCCAATGTCGTTACGTGTTTGCCGTCGGCACGCGCCGCCAGCATGGAGCAGGAAAGCACCGGTTTGTTTTCGACAAATACGGTGCAAAGGCCGCAGTTGGAAGTGTCACAGCCTCTTTTCACGCTTTTGCAGCCGTGTTCACGTACAAAATCTATGAGCAGTGTATCGGCACTGATTTCTTCCGATAAACGTTTACCGTTAAGCCATATATTTAAAATCATGCGTCAATTCCCCCTATAGATAATAATGCACGTTTCACCAGAACATACGCTAAATGTTTGCGGTAAGCGGCACTGCCGCGAATATTAGAGTCGGTCTTAACCGTTTCTTTTACATATTGAGCAAATTTTTCCACGTTTTCCGCATTTAGTCCGTTATCTAAAATATTTTTTTCATCAGCAATAATTACAGCGCGATGCGGCGTAGCACCTACAACTGCCTGCCATTTATCATGATGACGGCTGAGAGCCACCGCCAAAACCGGAAAGTCCGTTTTCGTCTGGCGATGTGATAAATAAGCACATTCAATCGGTGTTTTCTTTACGATAATACGTACCAGTATATCATTGTCATACGGCATTTTGGCAAACTCGCCGATTGGTACAATTCCGGCATGATGAAGCTCAACGTAAGCATCAAGTGCCATAAATACTGTAAGTACATCGGAAAAACCGTAACGTCCGAAAATGCTGCCGCCGACCGTTGCCAGATTGCGGAACTGTACGCCGACGATATGACGCATTGCTTCACGCACAGCATTATGTGTATATTCATTCAATGCTGTATTTGTTTCCAAATCACGCAACGTAACCATTGCACCGATGGAAAATTCACTGTCTGTTTCTTCGATAACATCAAGTTTTAAATCGGACATATCGATAGCAATGTTCACGTTGCCCGTCTGCATTTTCAGCCAAAGCATACCGCCGATGATGCGATTTGTTTTCTTCTGGTTCAATTCATATGCTTCTTCCAAAGATTGCACTTTACGAATTTCTTTTATTGTAAGCACCTTAGCTCCCCTTTCTTACATGAAAAAAGCTATCCGGCAAATACTGTCAGATAGCTGTCATGGCTACACCTGTTTTAAATAAGTCCAGCCGTCTTTTTGTTCTGCTTTGCCTTCCTTCATAAGATGACCCAATGCTCTTTTAAAAGCCGCTTTACTGATACCGAACCGTTCACGGATTACTTCAGAGGACGTATCATCGCAGTACGGCATTTTGCCGGCGCGGTTTTTCAGTACCTCCAGTATCATTTGAGCATCCATGTCAATGGCTTTTTCTTTTGCCGGACGCATGGAAACATTAATTCGTCCATCCTCGCGAATGAAGGTTACCCGCGTTGACAAAGTCTGACCGACGCGCGGTTTTTCCGTCATTTCTTTTTTGTCCAGAAAAGCGATATGGCGTTTATCCGTAAAAATAAATGCACCCTGGTCGGTAAAATTATAAACGGAACCAGTCACCGTATCGCCGATTTTTACATCTTCAGCCGGCCTGGAGGCACGGCGCATCTCATCTTCGACTTTCATCGTCATGGCAAGACGGCCTGATTTATCTGTATATAATTTTGCCCAAACAATTTCGCCAACCTGCAAATTGCCGCGCATACCGGCGTACGGCATAAAGATGCCGCGTTCGGCACCGACATCCAGAAAAGCTCCGTCTTTACTCGTATTGATTACCTTTAGACGGGCAATTTGTCCTTCGCGCATTTTCGGCGTGCGCATACTGGCTGTAAGACGTCCGTGCGGGTCTTTATATAGAAAAACCTTTACCTTATCGCCGATTTTTACCGGTTCAGTCTGCTGCATTTTGTGAAGCAGAATGTCATCATTCGTATTTCCTGTCTGCGCATCGAGAAATGCTCCCATATCGTTAATACGCGCAACTTTCATCGTTACCACTGTACTTGGCTGATATTTTAATTTATGTTCTGTAATCAATTATACAACCTCTCCGATTAATCCTCGTAATGTTCCGTCGGAGCTTCACCCCAAAGGTCTTCCAAACCGTAAAAACGACGTGCTTCTTCCGTAAATACGTGCACTATGCAGTTACCGAAATCAAGCAGTATCCATTCGGCATTTCTGTAACCTTCCTTATGCAGAAAAGTTTCGCCTGCTTTTGCCATTTCCTCTTCAATATTATCGGCAATAGCCCGAACTTGTGTAGAAGTTGTAGCACTGCATACGATAAAATAATCGGTAGTCGTTGTCAAATCGTGCATATTCATAATTACAATATCTAAAGCTTTTTTATCGCTTGCCGCTTCGGCAATCAATCTGCTTTTACTTTCAGCTGTTTGAGTCATTTAATCACTTTCCTTTTTCATTTTTTATTATTGTGCCGTTTCTTCCGAAACAGGCGGGAACATTTCATTTATTGCCTGTTCCACACGGGCTTTATCCGGTATCCAGTCGCCGCCTGAACCGAAATTGCCTGGCAGCATCTGTATTTCAAATTTATTGGTGTACAAAGTATCCATTATATCTATGATACTGGATATATCTATAAGATTGATGTTCGTATCAAGATTATCATTAAAAATAGTGATTATCGTCGGCAGTGCAGGCAGCGTTTCAATGGATATCAGCTTTTCAAGCAAAGCCTCTGCAAATTTCTGCTGGCGGTGCACTCTGCCGATATCACCCAAATCGTCAGTGCGAAAACGCAGATACTGCTGCGACATGTCACCTGTCAAATGTTGATAGCCTTTTTTTAAATGAATGGAAGTACCGCCTGCCGGGTCTTCATAATTCATATCTCTTTCTACATATATATTCACGCCACCGATTGTATCGACGAATTTGCTCAAAGCTTTTCTGTCGAGTGCGATGTAATGCGTAATAGGAATGTTCAATAATTGCGATACGGTATTAACCGTAAGCGGCGAACCGCCGTAATAATAGGTAAAACTTAAATAATCCGGTTCCTTTCTGCCGGCGATGACGGTTTTTATATTGCGCGGCAAAGCCAAAAAGCGCACCTGTCCGCTTGTATGGTCCATACTTATAAGCATAAGAGCATCCGCATAACGGCCGGATTCGCCGATACCTTCAACAGGCTGGTCATCTATACCGATTAAAAGGATATTAGTATAATTTTCAAATCTTTTATCAATAATCTGAGGTGCAATCGGTGGTTTAACTGGTTTACTGGGATTTTCTTCTCTGTACTGTGCATATTTCAAACTGGCAAAATTATAAACTTCGGATAATGCAACGTATGCGCCGTAAACAATTCCTGACCCGAGCAGTAGAACGAGAAACAGTCTGCCTAATTTTATACGTCTGATAAGCGGTTTTTTTCGCCTAATTTTTTTTGTGGAATTAGGCGAAGTATTTTTCTTTACTGCCATTATAATTCTCTGTTTAAGAGAATTTCATTACGGGCAGCAACTGTATATGGATGAATTGTATGTCCTTTGCGCATAATGAATGTTATGGACTGGTCAAAGGCACTTATCATAACGGTGTCAAGGTCTTGTGTTGCGGCCATCTGACGGAGCTTATCCACTTCATCGTATTTGCGGTGCGGTTCAATCATATCCGCCAGATAAATTATTTTATCCAAATCGGACATATTGGCTCCGCCAACCGTATGCGAGGCAATGGCTTTTAATACAGCCGTATCGTGAATGCCGTATTCTTCCTTGGCTATAGCTGTACCGAGAGGCGCATGCATCAGTATCGGCAGCTGTCTGTCGATATCAGTAATGTACAAATGACGCTTCTGCGCTTCTGCCAGTAACTGGCTCGTTTCAAATTCACGGGCACAGTCATGCAAAAGCCCTGCAAGAGCCGCTTTCTTTTCATCTACATTAAATCTTTTTGCCAATTCAACAGCGGTATTCATTACTCCGATACAATGAGCATAGCGTTGAGGTTTCAGTTTTGTCTGCAACAGGGACTGCATTTCGTTAATATCCACAGTAAACTCCTTCTTTTTCGATTGCTTGCGAATTAAAATAAATCAATTCACCTAAAAATTTTTTCAACAAAAAAACTGCCTTATCGGCAGTATTTTTTACAAAGGCTATGAGTAATCAATAAGCCGAGTTTTGTTCCACTTGCGTGGCGATAATCATTTATCTTGGCATTATAGTTACCTATAAGCTCTAGCGACACAACCCGGAAGGCTCTGCGGGCCGCTT
>USIX01000055.1 GCA_900554895.1 uncultured Megamonas sp.
AAATTCTAATTTTGTGAAGCTAGATTTGATACAAAGTCTTGGTGCTTCAGCACTTAGAAATATCTTATGCCGTAAGGTGAATTTTCGGCCACTTTTCTTTGCTCTCAAAGAAAAATTACCCGGCACGATATAAGAATAAATTAATAAATAATTATCTTTAACGTATATTGTGCCGAACCGGCACTTTCTTTAATTCAAATTCTAAAAAATAAAACTTATATTTTCAATCCACCAACAAGTTCATTTACATCTTCAATGCCGTGTTTTTGCATATATTCGGCAATACCGTCGGCTATGGTTTTGAGTGCAGCCGGTTCAACAAAGTTGTATGCGCCGACAGCTACGGCACTTGCACCTGCCAGCATGAATTCGATGGCATCTTCTGCACAGGTGATGCCGCCCATACCGATAATCGGAATATTTACCGCTTTTGCCACCTGCCATACCATACGTACAGCTATCGGTTTTACGGCAGGACCGGAAAGACCCCCTGTAATATTGCCGAGCAGAGGTTTTCTCGTATTTACATCAATCACCATGCCGGTCAGTGTATTTATCATGGAAATAGCATCCGCCCCGGCTTCTTCCACGGCTTTTGCCATAGTAACAATGTCCGTTACATTCGGCGACAGCTTTACAATTACCGTTTTGCTCGTATGTGTCTTAACGGCATGTGTTGCGGCAGCAGCCGCTTTCGGGTCAGTACCGAATACGATACCGCCTTCCTTTACGTTCGGGCAGGAAATATTCACTTCCAGGGCATCCACTCCGTCAATATCCAAAAGATACGCCATTTTAGCATATTCTTCCACTGTTCCGGCGGAAATATTCACAATCACGGCCGTATCATATTTTTTTATTTCTGGCAGTATTTCATTAATGAATACTTCCACACCGGGATTTTCAAGACCTATACAGTTAAGCATACCGGACGGAGTTTCCGCAATGCGCACGCCGGGATTACCGCTGCGTGGAAGCGGCGTAACTCCTTTTGTTACAATAGCGCCGATTTCATTTACATCAAGAAAGTCCACATATTCACGACCGAAACCGAATGTCCCTGAAGCTCCCATTACCGGATTTTTTAAATGCAGACTGCCGATTTTAACTGCTAAATTCATTTAAAATACCTCCTTTGAAGGAAAAACAGGGCCTTCCGTGCAGACTTTACGCCTTTTGCCCGTGAGTTTGCCTTCAAACGTACAGCCAAGGCAAACACCGATACCGCAAGCCATACGTTTTTCCAGCGAAACCTGACAATCAATGTCACGTTCATGCGCTAGCTTTGCTACGCCTTCCATCATAATGTTCGGCCCGCAGGTATAAATATGTTCAATTTTATTTTCCGCCAAAATCTGCGGCAAAAGCTGAATTGTAAATCCTTTAAAGCCGACAGAGCCGTCATCCGTCGTGATATAGATTTTATCGGCAAATTCTTTTAAATATTTTTCCCAGAAAACTTCATCCTTATTTTTTCCGCCGATAAGCAAAATCGGTTTTTTATCTTTAAGCTGACGTGACAGATAAATAAGCGGTGCAATACCCACACCGCCGCCGATTAAAAGCGGTCTGCCTTCTTTAAGCTCAAAGCCGTTGCCAATCGGACCCAGAATGCTAAATTCTTCGCCAATTTTCATCTTAGCATATTCTGCTGTACCTTTACCGACAATACGATAAATCAAAGTGATTGTACCGCTTTTTCTATCAGCATCAGCGATACTGAACGGACGGCGCAGAAAATTTACACTGTCCAGTTTTTTTACATGTACGAACTGTCCCGGCTGTGCCAAATCCGCAATCTGCGGTGCTTCTATTACCATGCGCTTAACATTGGCGTTAATAGCTTCATTGATTAAAATTTTGCCAGTAACTACGAGCTTTTTCAAAAAAATCCCTCCTAATTTATTACACTTATATTCATAATACTATAACAGTACGTATTTAGCAAAAACAAAAATCTGTCTCCAAAAATTTTCTGTAAAATAAAAAATTATATAAAATAAATTTTTTTCTATTTTACGCATTGACTTATTTGTACGTACATGATATATTAAAAGCGTACAAAACATATACGTACAAGTTAAAAATTTAATCTACATATTTTATCAAGGAGGATTTTAGCATGGCTAAATTTACAGATGACGCAACCCGCTTACTTGAATATGTCGGCGGCAAAGATAATATCCGCGCCGTTACACACTGTGTAACCCGTATGCGTTTTGTTTTGGTGGATGAAAAAAAGGCTGATATCAAAAAAATCGAAACACTGCCTTCGACAAAGGGAACATTCACTCAGGCAGGCCAGTTTCAGGTTATCATCGGCAACGAAGTAAGTGATTACTATAATGAATTCACGAAAATTGCCGGCATTGACGGCGTAAGCAAGGACGCGGTAAAAAATGCCGCAAAATCCAATCAGACATTCATTCAGCGTTTAATGTCGAATTTGGCGGAAATTTTTACGCCGCTTATTCCGGCACTTATCTGCGGCGGTCTTATCTTGGGCTTCCGCTCCGTTATCGGCGATATCAAACTGCTCGATGACGGCACGAAAACGCTCGTGGAAAATTATCAGTTTTTTGCCGGTCTTTATTCGTTTCTGTGGCTTATCGGTGAAGCCATCTTCCATTTTCTGCCGGTCGGCATTGTCTGGTCCATTACACGCAAAATGGGTACCACTCCGATTTTAGGTATCATCCTCGGTTTAACGCTCGTATCTCCGCAATTATTAAATGCTTATGCCGTAGTCCCGGGAGCAAAAATTCCTGTATGGGATTTCGGTTTCATTCAAATAGAAATGATTGGTTATCAGGCTCAGGTTATTCCGGCTATTTTAGCAGCATTCATTCTCGTTTATCTGGAAAAGTTCTGGCGCCGCGTTACGCCTGATTTCATCTCCATGATTGTAGTTCCTCTGTTCAGTTTAATTCCTGCCGTAATCCTGGCGCACGCTATCGTCGGTCCTATCGGCTGGGCTATCGGTTCTTTCATTGCCAATGTAGTTTATGCAGGACTTACTTCCAGTTTCGGCTGGATTTTCGCCGGTATCTTCGGTTTCTTCTATGCACCGCTTGTTATCACAGGTCTTCATCATATGACAAATGCCATCGACCTTCAGCTTATGAGCTAGTTCGACGGCACCATCTTATGGCCAATGGTTGCTCTTTCCAATATTGCGCAAGGTTCCGCCGTTTTAGCCATGGTTATGCTCCAGCGCAAAAACGAACGCGCAAAACAGGTCAACGTACCTGCCTGCATTTCCTGTTATCTCGGTGTTACTGAACCGGCTCTGTTCGGTGTAAACCTCAAATACGGCTTTCCGCTCATCTGCGGTCTTGTCGGCTCCTGTATCGCAGCCATGATTTCCGTATCGAGCGGTGTTATGGCAAGTTCCATCGGTGTCGGCGGCATCCCGGGCATCTTATCCATTAAACCGCAGTTTATGTTCATGTTCTTTATCGCCATGATTGAAGCTATCTGTGTTCCGTTTATTTTAACTACGATTGTAGGCAAAAAGAAATTGTCCGCCGAAGATGTAAACGGTGTGGATATTCATGCTGAAGAATTTACAAAAACGAATGAAAGGGCAGTAACTTCTGAACCGACAGTCGAAGAAAAACCGGCAGATACAAAAGTTGTTTTTAAATCTCCTGTAACAGGTATTACAAAAAAATTGAGTGAAATTGAAGATAAGGCATTTGCCAGCGGTGCTATGGGAGAAGGTTTCGCCGTAGAACTGACTGACGGCAAAGTCATAGCTCCGTTTGACGGAGAAGTAATGGTATGCTTCCCGACCGGTCATGCTTACGGTTTGAAATCAACTGACGGCAAGGAAATCCTCATTCATATCGGCATGGATACAGTTCAGCTCGACGGCAAAGGTTTTGATGTTAAAGTAAAAGCAGGTCAGAAAATAAAATGCGGCGACGTTTTAGCCATTGTCGACCTCGATTACGTAAAATCCCAGGGCAAATCACTTGTAACTCCGATTGTATTCACGGACGGAAGCCATGTTGAATTATTGAAAGAAAATGCTGATATTTCCATCGGTGATGAAAATATTATCAATATCTCTAAATAGACACTATTTATTGTTAAAGAAAATGCCGATTTGGCACAATATAAGAATAAGAGATATATTTATTAATTTATTTCTATATTGTGCCAGGTACTTTAGTTCGTGGCACAATATAGATTTTCACTTTAAAGCTACCGTGAAAATACTCTAAATGTGGATAACAATTTTAAAATAACTAGCATAATATAAAATATAAATTTGCAGCTTAATTTTAGTTCTAGCTGAAACTGGAAGGCACGAGCTAAATTGAGCGTTTCGAGCCATTTGTACCGACTGTATTTATAGAATAGCCGCGAAGGCTCGCCAAGTGCAGCGTAAGCGAAACGTAAAAAAATGTTTCTTTTGGTTCGTTTTTCTTTGCGTCAAAGAAAAATGAACGATAAATAGAAAGGATGATTATTATGACAGATTTTGCCAGAAAAGTAATATACCAAATTTATCCGAAATCTTTTTACGATACGACGGGCAAAGGTACCGGCGATTTAAAAGGCGTTACGGCGAAACTCGATTATTTGCAAAAACTCGGTGTTGACTATATATGGCTGACTCCGTTTTATGTATCACCGCAAAACGATAACGGCTATGACATAGCCGATTACTACAGTGTCGACCCTGCCTACGGCACAATGGAAGATGTAGAGGAATTAATCGCTGAAGCCAAAAAACGCAATATTTATCTGATGTTCGATATGGTATTCAATCATGTTTCAACCGAAAGTGAATGGTTTAAGAAAGCACTTACGGGCGAGCCTAAATACATGAATTACTTTTTCTTTAAAGACGGCAAAAAAGAAGGTGTACCGCCGACAAACTGGCAAAGTAAATTCGGCGGACCGGCTTGGGAATATATAGAAAATCTTGATAAATGGTATCTGCATCTGTTTGATGTAACACAGGCGGATTTAAACTGGGAAAATCCTGAGCTTCGCGAAGAAGTAAAAAATGTAGTACGATTTTGGATGAAAAAAGGAGTCAAAGGCTTTCGCTTTGACGTAGTGAATTTAATCAGCAAGAGCGAATTCAAAGACGATTTTTCAGCTATCGGCGACGGCCGTCAATATTATACGGACGGACCGCGAGTTCATGAATTTCTTCATGAGCTGGCAAGCGATACGTTCGCCCAAGATGCCGATATCATCACTGTCGGCGAAATGAGCAGTACGACCATGGAACATTGCTACAAATATGCCGGAGCCGATACGGGCGAGCTTACCATGGTATTTAACTTCCATCATCTAAAAGTCGATTTCATGGATAATGAAAAATGGGTACTCGTACCGACCGACTTTATGAAACTGAAAAATATCCTTTTTGACTGGCAACTGAATATGCAGCAGCATAATGCCTGGAATGCTCTGTTTTGGTGCAATCACGACCAGCCGCGCGTCGTATCGCGTTTCGGCAGCGACGGAGAATATCACGACGTATCGGCAAAAATGCTTGCCACTTTAATCCACCTATTGCGCGGTACTCCGTACATCTATCAAGGTGAAGAAATCGGCATGACCAATCCGCACTTTAAATCGATTGACCAGTACCGTGACGTGGAAAGTCTTAATCATTACAAAATACTCAGAGATAAAGGAATGACACAAAAACAGGCACTGATGATACTTGATGTTCATTCCCGCGACAATTCCCGTACACCGATGCAATGGAACGCTTCACCAAATGCCGGCTTTACAACCGGAACACCGTGGATTGAAACGGCACAAAATTATACTGAAATAAATGTAGAAAACAACCTTGCTGATGAAAATTCCATTTTCTACTATTATCAGAAACTGATTAAACTGCGCAAACAGTACGAAGTAATCGCTTACGGCGATATCAAACCGCTGCTGCGCGACGACAAACATGTTTTTGCCTATGAACGCAATTATAACGGACAAAAACTGATTGTCATCTGCAATTTCTATCCGACAGAATACAAAATTGAACTTTCATATGACATTTCCGCTTATAAATGTATCTTAAATAACTACGAAAATAATTGCTCAGACAGCATAAAAAACAAAAAAATTGCATTAAAACCTTATGAAACGGCAGTTTTCTGCAATCTTTGATTGACAAAACGGATTTCTTGCTTTATATTAAGTATTAATCAAATTCATAGTAACCGCACGGGGTACAGCCAGAGCGGTTACTTTTTTTCTGAAAGCGAAGGGTAATACGTATGGGAAAAATTACAATTATAGGATTAGGCCCTGGAGATTTCGGTTTAATCACCCTTGATACTTGGGATAAAATAATATCTACAGATAAACTTATACTGCGCACAGCCGTTCATCCTACTGTTGCCGAGCTTGACAAACGCAATGTGGCATACACCGCCTGCGACGAATTCTATGAAAAATGCGCTTCGTTTGAGGAAGTGTACAACACTATCGCTGAAAAACTCATTACGGAGGCGAAAAACGGCTTAGATGTTGTATATGCCGTACCGGGAAGCCCTCTTGTGGCGGAAAAAACGGTTGTAATCATCCGCGAAAAGGCTAAGCAAGCCGGTATTGAACTTGATATACTGCCGGGCATGAGTTTTATGGAGGTGCTGTATCAGCGTCTTAATATCGACCCGATTGACGGCCTGACAATTCTCGATGCTGCCGACCTTGAAGCACTGCCGAGCGATGATATGCCGTCAGCACTTGTCGTAACGCAGGTTTACAATCAGCATGTGGCTTCCGATACGAAACTCACTTTAATGGAACACTATCCGGAAGACTATCCTGTAACTTTTATCCGCAATCTCAGTCTGCCGGACGAGGAAATTCGCCAAATTCCGCTGTATGAACTGGACCGCCAGGAAAATATCGACCACCTGACCAGCTTATATATCGATAAAATGCCCCAGCGTGAACAGACATTTGATTTATCACCTCTGGAAGACGTTATTAAGACACTGCGCAGCCCTGGCGGCTGTCCGTGGGATATTGTACAGACGCATAAATCACTGCGCCGCAATCTGATAGAAGAAGTTTATGAAGTAATCGAGGCAATCGACCTTGAAGATAAAGACCTTCTGTGTGAAGAACTCGGCGATTTGCTGATGCAGGTCGTATTCCATGCCCGTATGGCGGAAGAAGCAGGATTATTTTCCATGCAGGACGTAATCAACGGCATAACGGAAAAACTAATCCGCCGCCACCCGCATGTGTTCGGTGACATTAACGTCAAAGACGCTGATGAAGTGCTTACAAACTGGGAAGCCATAAAACGTGCTGAAAAGAAAGACCGCAAATCCGTACTTGACGGTGTACCGAAGGATTTTCCCGCACTTATGGCAGCTTACAAATTACAGCATAAAGCCGCAAAAGTCGGCTTCGACTGGCCGGACATTGACCCTGTATGGGACAAATTGCGCGAAGAAATCGAAGAACTGGAAGAAGCCACTGTCGATGCTGCACCTGAACGCATAGAGGAGGAACTCGGCGACGTTTTATTTACAATAGTAAATCTGGCACGCTTCCTCAAAATCGACCCGGAAATTGCTCTTACGGCAACCAGTCGCAAATTCAAACGCAGATTTTCCTATATTGAAAATAAAGTCAAAGAAAAACAGCAAAAATGGGAACAATTATCCCTTTTGGACCTCGACGACCTCTGGCAGGAAGCCAAAATGCTCGAAGAAAACGAATAAGGACTATCAAGTCCTTATATAGCTAAAGAAATCTACAAAAAATTCTTCTTTAGCTATATAAGGATTTGATAAGTTGTGATATAATCCTTATGTAGAGAGAGCTTGCGCCATAATTTTTTATAAATTATGCTCTCGTTTAGAGGAAATACCTCTTTAGCGGCGAATAATATTAAATCTGATAATTATTTTAAAGGAGGCTATCTTCGTGAATAAATCCGAATTAGTAGCAAGTGTTGCTGAAGTAGCAGAATTAACAAAAAAAGATGCAGAAAAAGCTGTTAACGCTGTTTTTGCAAGCGTACAAAAAGCTCTCGTTGAAAACGACAAAGTACAAATTATTGGTTTCGGTACTTTTGAAGTTAGAACTCGTGCAGCTCGTAAAGGTCGCAATCCGCAGACTGGCGAAACAATCGAAATTCCTGAATCCAAAAATCCGGTTTTCAAAGCCGGCAAAGCTTTAAAAGACGCTGTAAATCAGTAATTCTTAGCGAATTAATCCGCCAAAGAACCGAGTTCGATAAAAAGAATTCGGTTCTTTTTTATTATACTTAACGCTAAAAATCGTAAAAGGAAAATACCATGAAAACTGCAATCATCACCGGCGGTACCTCCGGTATCGGTCTTGCTACAGCAAAAATTTTTCTGCAAAATGGTATCAGCGTAATTTTAATCGGCCGTCATAAAGATAAATACATTGAAGCACATAAACTTCTCAAACCGTATCTGAAAAAAAATCTGTACTGCGATTTTATTCAGGCTGATATCTCTGTCGCCGCCGACTGTAAAAAGATAATAGATACCGTTATCGATAAATATCACAAAATAGATATTCTCGTAAACAATGCCGGAATTTATAAAGAAAACGCTATTGAAGATGTAACGGAAGAGGAATTTGACGAAATTATGAACATCAATTTAAAGGGCACCTATTTTCTCTGTAAATACGCCGTTCCTCATCTCAAGAAAAATCCTTCCAGGGCCGCCATCGTAAACGTATCTTCCGATGCAGGCATTAACGGCAATTTTTTCTGTTCCGCCTACTGTGCCTCCAAAGGAGCCGTAACGGTCTTCACAAAAGCTCTGGCACTGGAACTTGCCCCGTATAATATACGTGCCAACTGCGTCTGTCCCGGCGATATAGATACACCGCTGACACGCCGCCAGTTTGCCGGAAATGAAGAAGAAGGTATAAAAGAAGCCGCCAGTCTCTATCCTGTCGGACGTATCGGCAAACCGGAGGAAGTAGCCGAAGTGATTTATTTTCTCGTCAGTGAAAAAGCCAGCTTCGTGACCGGCGCAGTCTGGAGCGTAGACGGCGGTATCACCGCATGTTAAAACAGGTTATAATTCAGCATAATACTTTTGTTGTATAATCAGATGAACATATTATACCGAATACAGACACATCCTGTTTATTTCAAAATTAAACACAAAAGCCTCGGGAATTAGAACTTCCCGAGGCTTTTTATTTACTCTGTTTATTATTATTGTGCTGTCTGTTGTTCAGCATTTTGTGACTGTCCGGCATTCTGCTGCATTATATTCAGACCGATTTCCGATATCTTCGTATCTTTATCAAAACCGAATACCATTAATACATGTTCTTCTTTGCTGAAAGAAGCTACATACATTACTCTGTCTTTATCTCCAGCTAATGAACGTTCGAATATATACAGTTTGCTGTCCTTATAGTCACCGAAATTATTTTTTATATTATTTTTTAAGCCTTCAAAGGTTTTTGCATCCAGTTTAGCTTTTAAACCGTCACTCATATTAACGGCAAGTTTTTCATACGTAACTTTATCCGTACTGATAGCAGAAATAAATGTATCAACTACTTTTTGTTCTTTATTCAAGTCACTGCTATCGGAAGCCATGCAGATACCGGAAAAAGCCATCATCATTACAGCCGTTAAAATCAGAATTAATTTTTTCATGTTAAAATCTCCTTTACTTACTCCAAACAACATGCATTAAATCGGAATATTCATCCTGTATCTGTTTTATTATATTATTTAAAACAGCGATTATAACTTCGCTTTCATCTTCATCTTTACCCATGATACAGCTATCTAAAATCAAGTTATTCTGTTCCGTTAAATAAAATTTATAGGATTTATATTTAGCGTTTAATTTATTCAGATAACTTACCACCTCAGTTGTATTTTCCACACTCGATACAAGCTGAATACGTATCATACGGTAAATACTGTCATCCAAAATTATCGCCATAGGAATTTCCTGCCCTTTAATCACAATGCGGGAACGGAACATTACAGTATGGAATTCATCACTGAATTCTTCATGATTAAATCCTGTAATATTATTTGCTGTCAAATATTCCTGAAATTTAGCAGCCTTATTATTCATAATCAATACCTTCCTTTTTAAATGTAGTACGATAAAGAAGATATACGGCCTACCCTCTTTAACATAGATATAACATTCTACATAATTTTATATTTTCCTTCAAAAAACCAAATTATTTTACTCTGAAAACAAAGAAGGAGCTGTTTTGCTCCTTCTTTGTAAATAAATTTTTAAAGCGCCCACTGAACTCCGCCGTTAATCTGGTACGAGTTGTCATTGTCGTTGCCGAATACTTTCTCCACATCGAGGAAAGCATACGAATGGTCGCTGAGCATGGTGCTGAAGCCGAGCCCTACCGTATACCATGTTCCGTCATTATCGTAGCCGATTGTTCTTGCTATACCGTCCGTAGTTTTATCTCTTACGATAATATCCTGGTCGCCCAGGAATTCATGCAATACATCCGCTTTTATATAGAATGTGGATTTTCTGTCACTGCCGAAATCCTTACCGAGACGGAAACCTGCTCTGGCAATAAGGCTGTCAATTCCGTCTACGGAAACATCCGTTCCCTGGCTCGTCGTGTAGTCTGCTCCCGTTACGCGCGCATACTGCATTTGCAGCTGCGGTTCAATATACCATTTATCCTTATTGTTTTCCGGATTTTCCTTATCTTCATTCAGGATATCTTTATAGCCCCATTCAGCACTGAGCGAATATACATTATTGTTATATTCACCGCTTACTTTTTCACCGCGAGTTTTCGTATAGAGGTCGAAACTGTTTTCAAGGTGTCCCCATTTTACTACATAATCGGTGTAGTGGCCTTTGTTGCCGAACCATGTATCATAAAACCATATGCCTTTACGGTTCGTCTCACCGCTGCCGGCAATATCATCATAACTTGTATTGCCGTTCATATAATCAATAGCAATACCGCGTCTGTGATAACCGTTTTTATCCTTGCTGTCAGATTTCCTATCATAACCTATTTCATACATATTGGTGGATATCTTAAACGCTTTATCTTTATCCGTTTCATCATGACGCATTCTTACCCATAAGCCTTCATTACCGTTTATATAATGAGATTCACCCATTCGCTTGCTCAATCTGTCCATATATACGGCCTGGCTGTAATTCGCCTTGCTCATATTCAGTATCGTATTGCCGACATTTGATAATTCTCTGTTTTCCACTGCAGAAATCTTATAATCCAGAATTTCACTGTCGTTTTGTCCGCTACTTTCCAAAAAGTTCCCAACTGCTTCATTTCCCGGACGATATTGACCGAAACTGCCGTCAGCATGGTTTTTATCGTTATTATAATCGTTGTTCTCCGCATTATTTAAATACTTATCTGTATTTATTACATATTTGACATCGTATGCGCCTTTATCGTATGCTACAACATTTTTAAAAATAATATTCGAACCGGCTCCGACCGTAGCAAAACGCAAACCTGTCTTTCCCAATTCCTGGTTAGTCAAAACATTGGTCAGAACTATATTATATACACCGGTTGCTTTTTTCAAATACAACATGTCGCTTAGGTTTCTGTTATCTTTCAAACTCATTACAAAATTGCCGTCGCCACTTAAATTTTCTATCAGCAGCGCATGCGGCGTATTTCTTTCATCCGTATTGGCACTGACCAGATTGACTATGCTGTTTTCCTTCAAATTCAGCTGCGATACCCATGACTGTCCCGCAACATTCCATTGTGAATTTTTTCCCAGCGTAAGATTTATATTCCCGCCCGATATGATTTTGTCGCTGTATTCCGGTTTGAACATTTCTCCACCGTGGCTCAAATTGACTGCAGCGTCGCTGTAATCGTCAATGCGTCCCGTCAAAAAGCTGTTGTCGCCCGTATCGATATTGATACTGCCGCCGTTTGCTGCCAGTATGTTGCTTTGCATATTTATATCAGCTCCGTTTTGCGGCGTTATATTTATATAACCGTTTTTACCGGCTGTAATATCTCCAATAATTTTACTGCCACTGCCAAAATTCAAATTCAGTAATGCCTTTTGTTTTTCTTCATTCGGATTTACCGTACCGGCTGCCAATGCAATCTGTTTACTGTTTACCGACCAATCATCCGTTGCATACAAATCAGACCGTCCCTGTATATTGACGCTTCCTTCACTAACCCAGACCAGTCGGCTCTGTTTTTGTCGGTCATTTAAAGTACGCATTATATAATTTCCGTGCTGTTCATCTGCTCCGATATTAATAACCGCTCCATCACCTGCATATATCGCTGAAACAGCATTACTGTTATTCATATCGATATCGTTTGTATTGTTGCCGTTAATATTAATGATTATATAATTGTTACCACTGTCTTTTACATTACCCGCCCCGAAAAAATTTCCGATATTTACGACCGTTCCCTTATCCTTTGCATAAACCAATCCGTCAATGTTATTCTGCCTACCTATAATATCGACGCTGCTGCCGCCTGTAGCATCCACAGCTATTCCTTTTTGCGAAATGATACTATTGTTTTCCGCTTTAAGCCGTATCTTTGTATTATCCGCCAGAATACCGGCTCCGTCCGTCACGTTAATAATATTTCTGCCGCTTGGCGCGTTTAACATTATATCTGAATTATAATATCCACTTATACCAAAATATATACCGTTTAATACATTACTGCCATTTAATGCCGTTAAATCAATTCTTCCATTCGTCCAGCTTACAATTGCATTATTGGCTGCAATAATATTGTCATTACCTGCAATCAAATCCACCTGAGATTGTTCATCTGCCGATATTCCTACAAAATCAGCATTTATCATATTTGAATTTCCTGCTTTTAAAGAAACAGACGCTTTGTCCCTAACCTCTATTCCTCCAGAAGTATCCTGCCTTATACCCTTTATATTCACATTATTCGATTTTTTGACATCAATTTTTATTATAGAACCCTCTTCTGCCTCTATTCCTGTGGAATTATCCGTATTATTGATATTCATCTGGAGATTCGTTCCGTTTATATTAATTACACTTAATCCGTCTGCATATATACCGTTGAATTTACTGTTTCTTCTGTTTCCCTTATTGTCTATTTCCAGGTTCTGCATCGTCAAATCAATATTGCTGTCCAGGGCTTGAATACCGTAATATCCATTATTTACCGATATCTTTAAGTCATCATCGTATATGTGAGCAAAATTTCCATTAATACCCGTGCTTGACGTCGTCTGGGCAAATCCTGTATTGGTTATTCCCAAAAATAAACTAAGGATAATTATTCTTTCCATTTTCTTTTTTTGCACTAAAGTCATCTCTTTCTTTTTGATATTTATATCTGAAATACTTATTTACTATGTATATAATAAAGAAAATTCACAAGAACAATTATCCCTATATTTTTTATATAATTTTTAAATACGTATTTAATCAATTATATTTATTATAGTATATTTTTATATGATTCGGCGCAAACGCTTTGGCGGCTTCGGCGGACAGCATACGGTCTTGTTTATCAG
>USIX01000056.1 GCA_900554895.1 uncultured Megamonas sp.
GCCTACATGGAAAAAATCCGTTCTATTTTACAGTATATTGATGTTTCCAACTGCAAGATGGAAGAAGGCAATCTGCGCGCCGATGTAAATGTATCGCTCCGTCCGGAAGGCAGCGATAAACTCGGCACGAAAGTGGAAATGAAAAATCTGAATTCCTTTAAAGTCGTAGAGGACTCTCTGGAATACGAAATCGAACGTCAGAGTGAAGTTCTCGAAGACGGTGGCATTCTCGTACAAGAAACACGTACATGGGATGACGGACGCGGCATTACCTTATCCATGCGCAGCAAGGAAAAAGCGCAGGACTACCGCTATATGCCGGAACCTGATTTGGTGCCGATTGTTACGACGGACGAACAGATTGAAGAATTCAGAAAACAGCTGCCGGAACTGCCGGATGCGCGTAAAGCACGTCTTGTCGGTGAATACGGACTGCCGGAATACGATGCGGAAATCATTACGGCAACACGTGCCATGGCGGAATACTTTGATGCCGTAGTAGATGCCGGTGCCGATGCGAAACTCGCTTCCAACTGGATTATGGGTGAATTGTCCAAACATTTGAATGCAAATGAAATGACGATTGAAAACAGCCCTGTATCGGCGCAGAATTTAGCGGCTCTTATTGCTTTAATAGGCAAAGGCACAATTTCTTCTAAAATAGCTAAAAAAGTATTTGAGGAAATGTGGTCTTCCGGCGATGCTCCGGAAAAAATCGTTAAGGAAAAAGGACTTGTTCAGATTACTGATACGAAGGCTATTGAAGAAATCGTAGACAAAGCTATTGCTGACAATCCGAAAGCTGTATCCGATTATCCGAAATCCATGGGCTTTTTGGTAGGCCAGGTTATGAAGGCAAGTAAAGGAAAAGCAAATCCTGGTCTTGTAAATAAACTTATTAAAGAAAAATTAGGCTGATAAAAAAACTGCTGCACCTTTAAGTGCAGCAGTTTTTTTAGTTATATCAATAAAATTTTTAGTTTGAGACAATATAAATAAAAAGCATTATTTATAACAGTGTAGCATAAAATGATACGGCAATAACCGTGACAATTCCGGCGACTGCTATGGTAAGACTGCTGATAGCGGCTTCAATCGGACCCATTTCAATCGCCTTTGCCGTGCCCATGGCATGAGCGGAGGAACCGATGGCGACGCCGCGTGCAATCGGCTCGTTGATTTTAAATGTTTTGCAGATGAATTCAGCTGTCATATTACCGAAAATACCTGTTATGATAATGACGGCAACTGTGATGGTAACAATACCGCCGAGTTCTTCGGAAATGCCGATACCGATAGCTGTAGTGATTGATTTCGGCAATATTGTAACATATTCCGTATGAGAAAAGTTGAAAATCAGGGACAGAGCTAAAATAGAACTCATACTTGTGATTACACCGGATATAATGCCGGCCATTATGGCTTTTACATTTTTTTTGAGAATTTCCAGCTGTTCATACAGAGGGACGGCAAGACACATGGTGGCAGGTGTAAGCAGATAGCCCAGATATTTTGCTCCGTTATTGTATTCTTCGTAGTCAATATTAAAAAGCAGCAGAAAGGCAATAATGATGGCTATGGAAATCAACAGCGGATTGAATATCGCCAATTTTAATTTCTTTTTAATGCGCAGACCGATTTCATAAGCGACCAGACTTAAAATCAGACCGAACAGTGCAGAGTTGAAAATCAAATCCTGTAACATGTCAAGCTCCTTTTCTTCTGTCAAAATTAATAATGAACTGTGTTATATGGCCGGAAATAACCATAACAATAATTGTCGAAAGACTGACAACGAGTGTTAGAGGCACTAACAGTGAACGGATTACGTCCCAGGTGTTCAGTAAGCCTACTGCTGCCGGTATAAACATTATGGGCATTGTTTCCAGCAGAAATTTACTGGCATGTTTTACGGAGATAATAGGAATGATTTTCAGCTTTAACAGCGTAAGCATTAGAATAAGTCCGTAAATACTGGCAGGAATAGGTAGCGGAACAAGTTCCTTAATTGTTTCTACGATAAAAGTCAATGTTAATATGATACCAAACTGTTCAAGTAATTTCATTTAAAGAGCCTCTTTCCATTTACAAATTTCTTTATCGACCAAATCATAATGTTCGTTTACAGCTATATAACCGGCTATTTCATCACGCCGTATGATACTGTCAATAATGCGCTTATGCGAATTGATGATATTTGCCAGCGTTTCTCCGCTTGCCAGTTTAAACAGATTATCGATTAAGTCCTGGCAGATTATTGAAAGTGCGTTCATTATGCTAATCATCAGTTTATTGTTGGATATTCTCAGAATAATATCGTGAAACAGTTTATCATAATGCCCTTGACGCTTGCTGTTTTTCATTTTTTCTACGACTTTTTGAAGCAGGCGGATATCGCGTGGCGTGCACTTGTGAAAGATATTACGGAAACATTCCAATGCGATGGCGCGCCGAATTTGATTTATTTCCAGATAATTGGACTCTTCCAGGAGCAGCATAAAATCAACCGTAGCAGAAATATTGCGGCTGACTTTATTCGAAAGATAGTTGCCGGAGCCTTGCCGGCTTTCAACGAGCCCCATACTGCTCATAATGCGCATGGCATCGCGTACCGTATTGCGGCTGAGCGACAAGGTTTCCGATAAATGCCGTTCCGTCGGCAATTTATCACCGATGTTCAATTTTCCCTGAATAATAAGTGTTTTTATGTATTGCAGAACTGCGAAATATTCTCTGTTCTCCATTTTGCATACCTTCTTATTTTGTTAATTGGTAGTACCAATTATTATACATAGATTTAAAGTAAAGTCAAGCGGATGAACAAAAAGGCAATAAGAAAAATCCTATTGCCTTTTTATTTTAAAATGAAATATCTTTATGCAAAATAAATCTGTTTCTTGTGTAATCAATCAGTCCGTCCCTGCGCATACGCGACAGTTCCGCCGACATGGCGCTTCGTTCGACCGAAAGAAAATCCGCCAGTTCCTGACGATTGAAAGGGATAGTGAACGTATGATTTTGCTGTTTAACTGCCTCGGCGGACAGATATGATAAAAGTTTGGCGCGTGTATTTTTTTGTGTCAAATGTTCGATTTTCGCTGTAAGCATGATATTTTTCTGTGCCAGCAGATGCAGCATGTTCTGGATTATTTTCGTATGAAATTTACAGACAGACTGACACGGCGATGTAATTCTTTCATAATTTATAAACATGATTTTTGTTTTTTCCGCCGCTACTACACTGAAAATATTGTATTGCATCCGAGCACAGGCAAAAGCCTCACCGAATAGTTCACCGCTTCCGAGTGAAGTTAAAATGCTGCGGTTGCCCCAATAATCCTCTCTTACGATATTGACTCTGCCGCTTAAAATGATGCCTACTTCCAAAAGTGTATGCGAAGCTTTGACAATATAAATATTTTTTTCATATGTTTTGATTTTCGCCATCAGGCAGCCGAGCATTTTTTCCAAATCCTGCCGGTTTACTTCTGAAAACAGTGCCGATTTTTGTAATATATCCAAATAGTCCTGCATAAATAATTATCTCCTGTATAACTTATGTTATAGTTCCAGACTAATCCAATTATTGCTTTTTTCCGTTACATAGCCGATAATGCCGGCGGAAGGAATTTGTGTCTGCAATTCATCAAACAGCTTCATACCTTCTTTTTCCGGTACGGAAATTAACAGACCTCCACTTGTCTGCGGGTCGTACAGTATATCCTGCATGGTTCGGGTGATTTTGTCTTTAAGAAAAACGCCTTTTTCTGCATATTCGCGGTTGCGGTATGCTCCCGCCGGGATAAATCCCATATCGGCAAATTCCCATGCTTCTTTATGATACGGCACTTTGTCGGCTAAAATATGCAGTGTGCAGTTACTGCCCTGCGCCATTTCAAAACTGTGCCCGAGCAGTGCAAATCCTGTAACGTCGGTGCAGCTGTTGACCGGATATTTTACCATAATGTCGCGTGCCGTTTTGTTGAGCGTTGCCATTTGAGCATAAATCTTCTGAAGCAGTTTTGCCTCTATCAAGTCGGCTTTGGCGGCTGTCGTTAAAATACCGATGCCGAGCGGTTTGGTTAAAATGAGAATATCGCCTGCTCTGGCAGTGCTGTTAGTCAGAACTTTTTGCGGGTGGACAAAACCGGAAACGGCAAGTCCGTAAATCGGTTCTGCTCCGTGTATGGTATGACCGCCTGTAATGATGGCTCCAGCTTCATACGCTTTGTCATAGCCGCCGCGCAGAATTTCCTGCACAGCATGAGCGTCCATATTATCCGGTATGCACATGATATTGAGGGCAAGTTTCGGTTCACCGCCCATAGCGTAAACATCGCTTAAAGCATTGGTGGCGGCAATTTGTCCGTATAAAAACGGGTCGTCCACAATCGGCGGGAAAAAATCCGTCGTCTGAATTAAAGCTCTGTTTTCATCCAGTACATACACACTGGCATCATCACTTTTATCGTAACCGACAATTAAATTTGGGTCGCTATGCGCACGAAATCCTTTCAGCATATGTGCCAGTGTTCCGGCGCCGACTTTGGCTCCGCAGCCGGCACAGCTGGCAAGTTTCGTTAATTTTACTGCTGTTTCCATAAAAATCCCTTCTTTATTTGAATTTGCGTACAGAAAAACACAGCTCATTAAAAGCTGTGTTTTTTGTTTTAACTGTTTTTTGCCCGATAGATAATCTGATAACCTGTATTCGTAATTTCCGCAATCTGTTCCACTTCGTCTGCATGAATTTCATCAAATGCGATTAATTCACCCTCGCATTTTACGCATGTACCGCAGCTGCTGCTTAAATCGCGCGG
Organism: uncultured Megamonas sp.; assembly: GCA_900554895.1. Taxonomy (GTDB): domain Bacteria; phylum Bacillota; class Negativicutes; order Selenomonadales; family Selenomonadaceae; genus Megamonas; species Megamonas gallistercoris. Next base: position 4,821 of record USIX01000056.1, read on the forward strand.
CACAGGCATGATTTTAGCTGCAATATTCTGCGTTTCACACAGTTTTTTGAAACGGATTGCACCGAAATGAGAATAAAATGTAGCGATATACTTCATTTTATTTTTCAAATGTCAGCGTGTATTCACCGTCATTTTCGGTTATAGTTGTTTTATAACCTTGATGTTCGGCATAACGCATCGTATTTTCTTTAGAAGCGTGGTTATCAACGATTATCTGATATGATTTTTCTTTTGCGGCCATTGCCTGCTGCAGCATAATGACCGGTTCAGGGCAGGAAAGACCACGTGCATCTATAGTTTTCATGCTTAAATCTCCTTTATTGTTTTTTAGCCTGCACAGTATTTATCCAAGCGATGGTTGTTACGACTGCAATTCCGATGATAACGGCAATTTTTCCGTTGTCCGTAGGACCTTCGCCGCTGGATGCCAGAGAGAAATTATGCGCAAATGCCGCACCGATGATTAAGCCGATAACGGTAATAGCGCTGTCGGTATTGCCTTCACCGGAGAGCACAAGCTGACGAAGCGGGCAGCCGCCGAGCAGTACGCAGCCGAAACCGGCGAGAAACATACCGAGAAAATTCCAAAGTCCGTCCGTGTGCGCAATCGGCTGAGCGGTAAAACCGAGATTGAAATATGCTGCATTTGTTGTCAGTGTGAGAATTAAATTGCAGATGAGCGCACTGATTAAGATAGCAATAAAACCGAGCAGCAGCTTATTTTCATGAAATAAAATCATATCGCGGATACCGCCCACCATGCACAAACGAGTGCGCTGGGCCAATGCGCCGACGATTAATCCGGCAACAAGGCTGATGGCAATGGCAGCATGTTTAGCTCCAGGCGCGCTTGCCGCTATAGAAAAGTGAATAAATGCCGGAGCGGCCACCAATAATATTAATAAGGCTATTTCTACAGTAGGCAGAATAAATCCTTCCAGACGAGGCAGTTTATAGGTGCGTTTTAACGTATAGCCTCTGTTTAGGAAAAAGACGCCTGCTCCTATCCCGAAAATAAAGCCGACTAAACCGAAAAGTGCATTTAAATCACCGCCGGCAATACGCAAAATCATGCGGAATGGACAGCCGAGAAACATTAAGCAGCCAATCATGACAAAAAAACCCAGTATGAAACGAGTCAGTGGTGAACTGCCGCCTTTAGCATTAAATTCACCTTTACTGATAGCGATGATAAAACTGCCGAGTACAAGACCAATGATTTCCGGACGTATATACTGTACCGGAGCTGCCGAATGAAGACCGAGACCACCTGCCGTATCGCGTAAAAAGCAGGCAATACAAAAGCCCATATTGGCAGGATTGCCGAAAAAAACGAGTAGTGATGCAATTATGCCGATAATAATTCCTGCTAAAATAATCGTAAATTTTTCATTTTGTAAAGACAAACAATCGTCTCCTTTCATAAATTATATCAATATTTTCATAATATCACCCGTTAAAATGGCTGTCTAATTTAAATTATTAATATTTTTTTAGTATCTATTTAATTTTTTAATAAATAATTGATATAATTAAAAAGACAATAATACCTATCGTTTGTTTTTCTTCGAAGTTCAAAAGAAAAATATCTGTCGTAATTACATTGTACCAAAGCGACAAATAAAAATTTAGTTAGGAAGTGATTTTTTGCGTAAAATATATTTGGATAACGCCAGTACGACATTTCCCAAACCGAAAGAAGTGGCGGAGGCTGTATATTGTTATATGACACAGGTAGGCAGTAATATTTCGCGCGGCGGTTATGATAGTGCCTACCGCACAGAAGAAACGGTTTATGAAACGCGTCAAAATTTGGCTGATTTGTTTAACGCATCCGACTGCAAAAATGTTATTTTCACAAAGAATATAACGGAAAGTTTAAATATTATTCTGAAAGGATTTTTGCAGTCTGGTGACCATGTACTTGTATCCTCGATGGAGCATAATGCTGTAATGCGTCCGCTTGTTCAGCTTCAGATGCAAAATATTTCTTTTACGCGCGTATTGTGCGGTTTTGACGGAACACTTGATACTGCCGATTTGGAAAAATATTTGCAGCCAAATACCAGACTGGTCGTCATGACACATGCCAGCAATGTCTGCGGAACGGTTCTGCCGATTGAGAAAGTGGGGCGTTTTTGCAGAAGGCATAATCTAAAATTCGTAGTGGATACGGCACAGACGGCAGGTGTATGGCAAATCGATATGCAGAAAATGAATATTGATGCTCTTGCTTTTACAGGTCATAAAGGATTGTTAGGTCCGCAGGGTATCGGCGGCTTTATCCTGCATGAAGATATGATAGAAAAAATCGAGCCGTTGATTTCCGGCGGTACGGGCAGTATCAGTCATACGGAGGAAATACCGCATTTTATGCCGGACAGATTTGAAGCCGGTACGATGAACCTGCCGGGAATTATAGGACTCAATGCCGGATTGAAATGGCTGAAGCAAACGACCTGTACCAGTATCAGACAACATGAATTGATGCTGACACAGTATTTTCTGGACGGCATAGCATCTATCAATAATGAAAACATTTTCGTTGCGGGAAGGCAGGATATTTCTCAGCGTACAGGTGTCGTTTCACTGCAGATAAAAAACAGGGAAATGGCGCAGACTGCCTATGAATTGGACGATAAGTTTGGTATTATGACGCGTGTCGGTCTGCATTGCGCGCCGTCGGCGCATAAAACGCTCGGTACATATCCGAAAGGCACAGTACGTTTTTCGTTCGGCTGGTGGAATACGAAAGAAGACGTTGAGGCGGCAGTAAACGCATTGGAATTTTTGACAGGGAAATAATATATGGAGCTTAGACAATTACAATCATTAATGGCTGTCGTAGAATATAAAAGTTTTTCCAAAGCGGCGGAGAAACTGTATATATCCCAGCCGACAATCAGTACGCATATCCGTTTATTGGAGGAGGAATTTAATTCCCGTCTGATTATACGTACAACCAAAAGTGTTGAAATAACGCCGCACGGAAGACAATTATATGAGTGTGCCCGCCAGATGTTTGCATTAAAGGATAATTTAATCAAACGCTGGGCGCAGGAAAATCAGAAAATTATCCGGCTGGGTGCCTCAACGATACCGGCTGATTACATTCTGCCGGAAATACTGCCGGAATTTCGCTGTCACAGACCGGATATAAAATTTCATATTCATCAAAATGACAGTGAAAATATCATTGATGGTTTATTAAATGGTAATTTCTCACTCGGCATGGTCGGCATGAAACAACAGGAGAACGTTATTTCATTTCAGCCGTTTTATACAGATGAAATGGTAATGATAACACCGCGCAGGGAACGGTTTTTCCGATTACAGGAGAATTTTATTTTAAAGGATATTATTTTTAAAGAACAGGTCATTTTACGTGAACAGGGCAGCGGCAGTAAAAAATCCATAGAGAAGTATTTTGATAAAATGAATATAGATGAACGTAAATTACAGATAATTGCCCGTCTAAATGACCAGGAATCGATAAAAAAACTGGTGGCAGGCGGACTGGGGATTTCATTTATTTCAGCCAAAGCTATTGAAAACGGTGAAAAGAAAAAATTTATGGTATTCAAACTGCCGCATTATTCTACACGGCGTAATTTGTATTTTGCTTATCGTAAGGATTATATTTTGCAGGAACATATCAGACAGTTTATGGATTTCGTGCAGAATTTCTATAAAGATAATATCTGCCAAAATTATTGCCAATAAAGGATTTATTGTGCTATACTCATTTTATGACTTTATATAAGTACATAAAGTTTTTAGATTAATAATTAAGGAGTGCATTTATAGATGTCAGGACATTCTAAATGGGCCAATATTAAAAGAAAAAAAGGCGCAAATGATGCTATCCGCGCCAAAATGACCACTAAAATTGGCCGTGAAATTACTGTAGCAGTACGTATGGGCGGTGCTGACCCTACAGGTAATATGCGTCTTAAATTAGCTTTAAGCAAAGCTAAATCAAATAATATTCCAAAAGATAATATCAACCGTGCCATTCAAAAAGGACTCGGCGCTTCTGACGGCAGCAATTACGAAGAACTCGTATACGAAGGTTACGGACCTGCCGGCAGTGCCGTTATGCTCGATATTATGACGGATAACCGTAATCGTACGGCAGCAGATATTCGCCATTTATTTTCCAAGTACGGCGGAAATCTCGGCGAAACGGGTTGCGTTGGCTGGATGTTCCATAAAAAAGCTGTTTTCGTAGTTGATAAGGAAACTTTCGATGACGAAGAAAGTTTAATGATGATTGCTCTTGATGCCGGTGCGGAAGATTTCAAGGCAAATGACGATTCTTTTGAAATCACAGCAGCTCCGGAAGATTTCGATGCAATTGCTCAGGCACTGGAAGATAATAAAATCGAAACGGTTGAATCTGAAATCACCATGATACCTGATACTACCGTTAAACTGGAAGGCAAAGATGCTGAAAAAATGCAGACATTAATGGATATGCTGGAAGAACATGATGATGTTCAGAATGTATATTCCAATTATGAAATTGATGAAGAATAATATATTTAAAATAAAGCGCAGTTTTTACTGCGCTTTATTGAGGTGAAAAAGAGGTGAAAAAAATGAAAGAAGATTTTTTTCAGGCAATGGCTAAGCGGCGCAGTATTTATCATCTTGGTGATGATATTGCTTTGTCAAAGGAGCAGATTGCAGAAATTATTACTGAATGTGTAAAAAATACGCCGAGTGCTTTTAATATGCCGACGACAAATGTAATAGTGGCGTTTGGCGAAAAACACCAGCAAATCTGGCAAAATGTCAAAGCTGTGTTAAAAGAGCATCTAGTCAAGAAAGAAGATGTTTTTGCAGCTGCACAGGTGAAAATCGACAGATTTGCTTCAGGCATCGGTACGATTTTATACTACGAGGACCAGGAAGTGGTGAAAGAACTGAAAGAAACATACGCAATGTATGCGGAAAATTTCTCCATCTGGTCAATGCAGGCAAACGGTATGGTACAATTTGCTATCTGGAGTGCATTGGCTGATAATAATATCGGTGCCAATCTGCAGCATTATAATCCGCTCATCGATGAAAAAATGAAAGAGATGTTCGATGTGCCGGATACATGGAAACTTGTAGCGCAAATGCCGTTCGGCTCAATCGTGCAGCAACCAGATGAAAAATATTTTGAAGCTTTGGATAATCGTATAAAAATTTATTAAACGGCAAAAGACAGTTATAAAGTACAATAACTGTCTTTTCGTATTTTTTATGCTATAATGTACATATTATTTTAAAGATAAAAGGAGATATTAATGCTTGCTTTAGGAATTGACCCGGGAACGGCTATCTGCGGGTACGGTCTTGTGGATATGCAGGGCAGCCGTCTGAAAGCCGTATCATACGGGGCGATACTTACTAATCCGAAAATGCGGCCGCAGGACAGACTGCTTAAAATTCATACGGAACTTACGGAGATTATTCGAAAATACAAGCCGGATGTAATGGGAGTGGAGCAGCTTTTTTTCAACCGCAATGTGACGACGGCTATTCCGGTCGGGCAGGCGCGCGGCATTGTACTTTTAACGGCGGCGCAGAATGGAATTGAGCTGGTGGAACGTACGCCGCTTCAGATAAAACAGTCCGTAGTCGGTTACGGCAGAGCTTCCAAGGAGCAGATTATCTATATGGTGACGAAAATACTGCATCTGCCTGAACCGCCGAAACCGGACGATGTCGCCGATGCGCTTGCTGTTGCCATCTGTACTACGCATTGTATGAACAGTTTAACATGGCGCAATAAATTATGATATTAAGGAAGAAATATAATGATAGGATATTTACATGGTAAAATCACTTTTTTATCCGTGGATTTTTGCTTTGTTGACGTAAACGGCGTCGGTTATCGTGTTTTCATTACTGCACCTGCCCGCAGTCAATTAAGTCTGAATCAGGAAGTAAAACTGTATACGTATCTTAGTGTACGTGAAGATGCTATGCTTTTATACGGATTTCTCAATCAGACGGAATACAGTGTATTCTGCAAACTGATTTCCGTATCGAAAATCGGGCCTAAAGCTGGAATGGGTCTGTTATCGGCACTTTCCTGCGAAAAACTAATCTGGGCAATTCAGAATAAGCAGGCGTCTTTGCTGACAAATGCTCCAGGTATCGGCAAAAAAACGGCGGAACGCATTGTTTTGGAATTAAAAGACAAACTTACCGATTTAAATATAACTGCCGCTTTACCGGATGAACCCGTTCTAATCGACATGACACCGGAGGATATTTCGACGGATAGATTTGCTGAAGCCGGTGAAGCTTTAACGGCTCTGGGATATACAAAAGCAGAAATCAATACGGTACTGAAAAAATGCACCGGTATTTCAACAACAGAAGAAATCATTAAATTTGCATTGAAGGAATTATCATTAAAATAAGGAGTGTTATTTTTGAAATTATCTGCGCAAAATGAACGACAATTCGCCGTTATCGGTTTGGGTAGATTTGGCAGAAATATTGCCAAAGCTCTGTATGAAATGGGATATGACGTGCTTGCTATTGATAAGGATATGGAACGCGTGCAGGAGTTCAGTCATGAAGTAACGCACGTAGTACAGGCTGACAGCACGGATGAAGACGCACTGCGTTCTTTAGGAATTTTGAATTTTGATGTCGTTATTGTAGCTATCGGCAAGGATACGGAAGCCAATATCATGACGACGCTTCAGCTGAAGGAAATAGGCGTGCCTTATATTGTCGCCATTGCCCGTACCGTCTTACAGATAAAGGTTCTGGAAAAAATCGGTGCGAACCGTGTTGTTGCACCGGAGCGGGATATGGCGCGGCGCGTTGCTTACAACTTGGCTTCCACAAATATCATGGATTACATCGAGCTGTCGCCGAAATTCAGTATCGTTGAAATTGCAATACCGAAATTACTGCGCAATAAAACACTGCGCGAGTCGAATATCCGTGCTAAATACGGCCTTAACGTCGTAGCCATTAAACGGCATGACAATCTGATAATATCTCCGCTTCCGACAGAAGTTCTGATGGAAAACGATATTGCCATCGTTGTGGGCAGTAACGAAAGTATCAACGGGCTGGAGGAACTGGAAAAATAATGGAACATATAAACAGTTTGGCCAATCCGAAGATAAAACTGGCAGTCAGTCTGCAACAGAAAAAATACAGAGATAAATACAATCTGTTTTTGCTGGAAGGACTGCGAAATGCTGAAACGGCTGTAAATGCCGGTGCAAAAATCGATATGTGCTTTTGCACGCCGGAAATCATACAGAACAAGCGAGCACAAAAACTTTTAGCTAATATAACCTGTTCTGTTTATGAAATACCAGAGAATATTTTTAGCAGGATAAGTGATACAAAATCTCCGCAGGGCTTAATGCTTGTCGTGCATAAGAATGAACGTTCTTTAGATGAATGGACAATAACGCCTGGAGGCTGTTTGCTGATTTTGGACCGATTGCAGGACCCGGGCAATATCGGAACGCTTATTCGTACGGCCGATGCTCTGGGAGCGGCCGGTATTATCTGTCTGAACGGGACAGCTGATGTCTTTTCACCGAAAGTCGTACGTTCCGCTATGGGCTCACTGTTCAGTTTGCCGTTCGCCGTAAAAGTTACCGAAGACGATTTACAGGTTTTTTGTCGGAAGTACGATTTGAAATTGTATGCCGCTGCACTTGACCGGCAGGCTCAAATTGTATGGAATACGGATTTCAGCCGCAGCTGCGGTATTATTTTGGGCAACGAGGCCAACGGTGTTTCTGAGCGGTTGTTAAATTTTTCAGCTGCTAAAATATATATTCCGATGCTGGGCAGTGCCGAGTCGCTTAACGTGGCAACCGCCGGAGCGATGATTATGTACGAACGGCACAGGCAGTGCTTTGAAGTTATTTCATTATAAATTTCTATTTATTGTTCTTTTTATTGTAAAAAAATAATGAAGAAAATGCCGGTTCGGCACAATATAAGATAAAAAGAATTAAATTTTTAATTTATCTTCATATTGCCGAAAAGAAAGAGTCTTGGTTCGTGCACTGCTAAAAGATTTTTAATGGCTGAAGCTATCGTGAAAATATCCAACGCAGACAAAAATTTAGCATGGCTGGTAAAATATCGTGTCAACAACTCAATTTAAGTTCATGGAATTGGAAAGCACCGTTTTTCTTTTGACCTTTCAAAAGAAAAATGAACGATAAATAATATAGTATTAATGCGTAACATATGTTAAAATAAAAATGTACATGAAATAAATACTGTTTTCATGTATTTGACACAATTTAAGTCAAAATGCTATAATCTAATAGCTAATAGTTAAGGACATGAGTATGAAAGATAAT